>NZ_AYYA01000006.1:0-146628 GCF_000511065.1 Psychrobacter sp. TB67 | reverse complement strand
GGTGTAATGGACATTATTCATGCTGTCATAGGGTCTAACGCTATATACTGTCTATATTTGCAAGGAATGAACGCCATGAATCAAAAAACTGCCCTTTTTGTAGTGATAAACACACCAAGAAGAATGGACGTAAGCTTGGCAAACAGCAGTATCAATGCCTAGCTTGCAGACGGCAGTTTTTAGGTGGCAACAGACTCAATAACCAAACACTTTGGACTGAATATACCCAAGGTAAACAGACTTACCAACAACTGGCTGATAAATACCACTGTAGTCTTAAAACCATTCAAAGACGCTTAGATAAAGTCAGTATCGAGTATCAGGTTAAACGACCAAAGACTGCTAATATCATCATGGACACCACTTACTTTGGTCGCAAGTTTGGTTTAATGGTCTTTATGGATAACACCACTAAAACCGTTCTTTATTACGCGATAGTCAGTCATGAAACTAATAGTGCTTATAAGCAAGGGATTGATCACCTAGCATCGTTAGGCGTTGATATACAAAGTATTACCTGCGATGGTAGACGAGGACTGCGTACGCTATTTACCGGTATACCTTGTCAAATGTGCCAGTTTCATCAAGTACAAATAGTGACCCGCTACCTCACTCGTCGCCCTAAGAACATCGCCAGTATTGAGCTTAGACAGCTCGCTTTAAACATAATACAGCTTGATAAGACAGCGTTCATAAAGCGCTTAGATCACTGGTATTTGACTCATGAAGCCTATCTTAGTGAACGTAGCATCAATACTGATACTGGTAGAACGTGGTACACGCACAAGCGTCTTAGAAGTGCTTATCGTAGTCTACGAACCAATAGTAACTGGCTGTTTACTTATCGAGAATATGAGCACTTAGATATACCAAATACGACCAATTCTCTTGAAGGGTTATTCAGTGAGCTAAAGCGACAATTGCACAGTCATCATGGGTTAAATGAGTACCGTAAGTTACGGTTTATTAAAGACTTTTTAGGGTCGAAGTCACTCAAATAGCATGAATTATGTCCATTAGCGACTACCTTCTACTTTTTAGCATGAATTTTGTCCATTACACCTAATATCGCTATGCGGTATTAATAATCATAATTTTTAGTGTGTTTTAAGGGTGACAGCAGTTTACTTAAGGACATTACTTAAAGGACAGCATCATGGAAGAGCAAATCATTATTTGTGAAACGTTAGATAGTGGCGTTAGTGTGATAAGACTGAATCGTCCCAAGGTTCGCAATGCTTTAAACACTGAACTACGCGAAAAAATGGCAGAGATTTTCATCAAATTAAACGATGACCCAAAGACCAAAGCTATCGTGCTGACGGGTGGTGATAAGGTGTTTGCGGCTGGTGCTGACATCAATGATTTCTTAACCGCCAAAACGGTTGATGTGTATCTCCGTCATAGCGAGCGTTATTGGGATGCTATCACCAATTGTCGTAAGCCGATTATCGCGGCGGTAAATGGCTATGCCCTTGGCGGTGGCTGTGAGCTTGCTATGCATGCCGACATCATCGTCGCTGGCAAGTCTGCTAAGTTTGGACAACCAGAAATCAAAATCGGACTGATGCCCGGTGCAGGAGGTACGCAGCGTTTGTTTCGCGTGATTGGCAAACATAAAGCCATGAAGCTGATACTAACAGGCGACATGATAAGCGCTGATGCAGCGGATCAAATGGGGCTGGTCTCTGAAGTGGTCGAAGATGAGGCGACTATTAATCGTGCTATTGAAATCGCTGAACAACTCGCAGGTTATTCGCCTATTGCGTTAACCCAAATTAAAGAAGTCGCCAATCTTGGGATGGATATGCCGCTACAAGCCGCCTTAGCTTTGGAGCGTAAAGCCTTTCAAATTTTATTTGATACCGAAGATCAAAAGGAAGGCGCGAAAGCCTTTTTAGAAAAGCGTGACGCGAATTATAAAGGTCAGTAGCTTGTCAAAGCGTAAATTTCTCAAAGCATAGAAAGAAACAGCATATATACTTTGAAAACGAGACTATTCAATAAGAGTATATAAATTAACAAGACCATATAAAGGATTATTATGACTGTTAAATCATTGGCCATTATTGGCACCGGTATCATGGGTATGGGTATTGCCCAAATCGCCGCCCAAGCAGGCATTCAAGTGCTTTTATTTGATGCCAAAGCAGGCGCTGCCGAGCAAGGACGCCAATCGCTTCAAGCTATGTTAGAGAAGCTAGCGGCTAAAGGCAAATTCACCGATGGGCAGCTACAGTCTACTTTATCGAATCTAACCGTGATTGAAGATATAGCCAAAATTGCCGATGTTGATGTCGTTATTGAAGCAATCATTGAAAATTTAGACATAAAAAAGCAGCTGTTTAAGCAACTAGAAAGCCTTGTCCCTGCCGAGACGATTTTGGCAACCAATACCTCATCGCTAGCGGTGACGGCAATAGCCTCCGATTGTGAGCATCCAGAGCGCGTGGCAGGATTTCACTTCTTTAATCCAGTACCCTTAATGAAAATCGTTGAAGTGATTCCGGGACTCTCTACCAAATCTTCAGTAGTAGAAACGCTTACAACTCTAGCCAAACGCATGGGGCATTTAGGGGTCGTTGCAAAAGATACTCCAGGGTTTATTGTCAATCATGGCGGTAGAGCTTATGGCACAGAAGCGTTGAAAATATTAGGCGAGGGCGTTGCTAGTTTTGAGGATATAGATCGTATTTTACGTGATGGCGCTGGCTTTCGAATGGGGCCGTTTGAGCTACTGGATCTCACTGGTATCGATGTCTCGCATCCAGTGATGGAGTCGATTTATAACCAATATTACTTTGAGCCTCGCTATCGTCCGCATCCTTTGACCCGTCAAATGCTAACGGGTAACAAGCTTGGTCGTAAAGTTGGTGAAGGCTTCTACCAGTACACAGACGGTCAAAAAGTGACATCAAATACAAATCAACAATTACCTTATAAGACAGATTCCGATACCTCCAACCTCTCAGTTTGGATTGGCGCAGATTTAGCAGAAGATAAACAACAGCTGATTGATCATCTAAACGCTAATGACATCACTATCGACGATAATGATCAGCCAAATCCTGACAGTTTAATATTACTGGCAATTTATGGCGAAGATACCACCAATGCGGCTATTCGCTATCAAGTTAATCCAAAGCAAGCGGTCGCCATTGATATGCTGACTGACTTATCCCAGCATCGTACTCTCATGCCAAGTATCGTTACAGAGGATAAGTTTGTGGCGCAAGCTTATGCTCTATTTTCTAGAAATAATAAGTTTGGTAAAAGCTCGGATGAGGGCTCAAATATGGCTATCGATGCCACGCTGATTACTGAAAGCACTGGTTTTGTGGCGCAGCGAGTCGTTGCTATGGTCATTAATTTAGGTTGCGATATTGCGATGCAAGGTATTGCCACACCAAAAGATATCGACAATGCCGTCAAGCTTGGATTGGGTTATCCGTATGGTCCTATCTCATGGGGAGATGAGCTTGGTGCCGAGCGTATTTTACTTATCTTAGAGCGTATCTATGGGTTAACAGGTGATCCGCGTTACCGTCCAAGCCCATGGTTACAGCGCCGTGCCAAGTTAGGCATCTCATTATTTACTCAACAGAGCAATTTCTCATGCTAATAGCATGGCAATCTTTCTATGGTCAGCTTACTTTATGTATAAAGTGCTACTGGGATGAATTTTTTGCAGCCTCTGTCTGCGTAGACACAGCAAGCAAGAAAAATTTATACCAGTAGTACGATTAAACAATCGTAACTCTTTTATTTAGAATTCACTATAAACCCTACATTTTAATCAGACAAATTCTCAAACACAACAAGGAACAGTTATGTTAGACGCCTATATTTATGATGGATTAAGAAGCCCTTTTGGTCGCCATGGTGGAGCATTAGCAACCGTGCGTCCTGATGACTTAATCGCCACAGTGATGAAAGATTTGGTTGAAAAACATCAATTACCTAGCGATATCTTTGATGAAGTGCTGATCGGTAACACCAATCAGGCCGGTGAGGACTCACGCAACATCGCTCGTAATGCTGCATTGCTAGCAGGACTAGATGTCAAAACCCCCGGTCAAACCGTCAACCGTTTATGTGCTTCAGGGTTATCTACTGTCATTGATGCCGCTCGCGCAATTACTTGTAATGAGGGGGATATATTTTTAGCAGGTGGCGTTGAGTCAATGACCCGCGCGCCCTTTGTGTTTGCCAAAACTGAGCAGCCTTTTAGTCGTGAATTTAAAGTATTCGATACAACTATTGGCAGCCGCTTTCCCAATCCTCTTTTGACTAAAGAATTTGGCAGCGACAGCATGCCGCAGACGGGTGATAACGTCGCTCGCAAATATGGTATCACTCGCGAGCAAGCAGACAAATTCGCCGCAGCCTCGCAAGCTAAATACCAAGCCGCCAAACAAACGGGATTCTTTGACGAGGAAATAACGCCAATCATGGTATCGCAAGGTAAAAAATTACCTGAAAAAGCGATAGCAGAAGATGAGCATCCTCGCGCCAGCTCTACTGTCGAAGCGCTACAAAAACTTAAGCCTTTAAATCATGAAGGGGTCGTCACAGCAGGTAATGCGTCAGGTATTAATGATGGCGCAGCGGCTTTAATTATTGGCTCAAAGCAGGCAGAAGAAAAATTAGGCTTTAAGCCTATTGCCAAGATTCTGTCATCTGGTGCTATGGGTGTTGAGCCTAATATTATGGGCGTAGGACCTGTTGAGGCCATCAAATTGTCACTAAAACGTGCCAAGCTGACCCTTGATGACATGTCCATCATTGAGATTAATGAAGCCTTTGCCTCGCAAGTACTCGGCTGTCTAAAAGGTTTAGATATTGATTTTGATGACAAGCGTGTCAACCCCAATGGTGGGGCGATCGCTGTCGGACATCCGCTGGGTGCATCAGGGGCAAGACTTGCATTGAGCACAGCGCGCGAGCTACAGCGTACGGGCGAAAAATACGCAGTGGTCAGCTTGTGCATTGGCATTGGGCAAGGGCTTGCCATGGTAATAGAACGAGTTTAATTCTTTCGTTAATCCACTGTAAAAGAGTGACAACGTTAACCTCGCTTGCCTTGCCCTTCTTTTAAATTGAATCAACTATATGCCCTCGCCATACTATTTTATTATCAAGGACGACAATAATGACTTCTATACTTAACCAACATGAGGACTACCAACAAGCTGAAGAAGCGTATGGTTTTCCTTTAATTATCAAACAGCTGCTAAACCGTGCAAAAATTGCCTCTACGGATCAAACCATTAGTTATGCCGATAAGGTTACTTATACCTATGCTGAATTTTTTAAGCGCGTTAATCGCTTGGCAAACGTCCTGAAAAACATGGGTTTACAAGCAGGCGATGTGGTTGCTGTTATGGATTGGGACAGTCATCGTTACCTTGAAGCGTATTTTGCCGTGCCGATGTCTGGCATGATTTTACAAACGGTTAATGTACGCTTGGCTGAAGATAAAGTGCTGTACACCATCAATCATGCTAAGCCCAAAGCCTTGTTGCTAAATGCTGAGTTTGAGCCAATGGCTAAAAACTATCGTCATGAAGCCCCTTCTATTGAGAAAATTGTTTGGCTCGATGATACTGGCTTTGATGATGCTGAGTATGGCGAAGACGATACAAAAAACCATACAAAAACTGAGCAAGCTAGCATGCCAGATTATGTCGAAGGTGAATATGAAGCCATGCTAGCAGCTGCTAGTGATGCGTTTGATTTTCCAGATTTCGATGAAAATACCATCGCCACGACATTTTATACGAGTGGCACGACGGGCGACCCAAAAGGCGTCTTTTTTACCCATCGCCAGATCGTATTGCAGACGCTGGCAAGTACGTTAGCATCTGCGCTAAATGCCGAAGGTCAAGGCGCGCGCTACAATGATGTGTACATGCCAATGACGCCATTATTCCATGTGCATGCTTGGTGCTGGCCGTATGGGGCAACCATGATAGGGCTTAAGCAAGTATATCCAGGGCGCTATCTAGCCCCCACGTTGGTGGATTTAATTGAGCAGCACAAAGTCACGCTTTCACATGGCGTTCCAGCAATTTTGCAGATGCTATTAAAAGAGATGGCAGCACGGGGACGTAAGTTTGAGGGTCTGAAGTTGTTACTCGGTGGCTCAAAGTTGAATGAAGGTTTGGCCAAAGCAGCTATTGAAAGCGGTATTGAGTTTATGTCTGGATTTGGGATGTCAGAGTCTTGCCCCGTGTTATCGAGAGCGGTGTTCGATGATAAAACGGATTCGATGGAAATGAAGGATCAGCTCAATTATCGGTGTTTATCTGGCTCACCCATTATGCTCGTCTCAATGGAGATCTGGGATGAAAACGGCAAAGCTTTACCAATGGATGGAGAATCGACAGGAGAGCTTGTGATTCGAGCGCCTTGGCTGACCCAGAGTTATTTTAAAAACCCAGATGCTGGCAATGAGTTATGGCGCGGTGGCTGGATGCATACCCAAGATATTGCCTGTATTACCTCTGACGGTACTCTAAGCATTACGGATAGGCTCAAAGACGTTATTAAGTCTGGTGGTGAGTGGGTATCTTCGCTTGAGGTCGAGACTATTTTATCCTTCCATCCCAGTGTCGCTGATGTTGCCGTCATTGGCGTGCCGCATGAAAGATGGGGCGAATGTCCTTTAGCGTTAGTGGTTTTAAAACCTGAATATGTCGATATCAAAGCGGAGGATATTTTAGCCTTAGGTCATCAAGCGGTAGAGAAAGGCCATTTACCAAAGTATGGCGTGCCAAGCGAAATCAAGTTTTTAGCAGAAATGCCAAGAACCAGTGTGGGTAAGCTCGATAAGAAAAGAATGCGGATAATGTGCGCAGAAAAACTCATTTAATCCAAAAATTCTATCGATGACTGCAAAAGATAATTGCAAATTTTTTTTTGAATGTTCAACAGACCCTAATAATTTTAACGTATGTGTCAATAACACGTACGTTCACTGGCATGATGAGACGAGAAAACTATGAAAGCTTTAGCGATATTACCAGAAATACAAGAGACGCTTAATAAAGACAAAAACCATCCCATGCATGGCTTCGCGGTTATCTACTCTCAACAAGTAGCGTGGGGCGATATGGATGCTTTTGGTCACGTCAATAATGTGGTCTATTACACTTATGCCCAAAACGCTCGAATTTACTACAACAGTCAATTAAATCTATTTAATGAAAACACTTTTTCCGTCATGGCAGCATCATCCTGTCAATATTTCAAACCCGTGACTCACCCCGATACCTTATGGATTGGGGTTCGAGTTAAGAAAATTGGTAATGCCAGCTTGATTCATGAATATACCTATTATAGTACGGTGTTAAATACCATCGTTGCTAAGAGTGAGTCCGTGCTGGTATATCTTGATAAAGCGAATGGGCAGAAAAAAAACATCGATGATACCAAAAAAGCCGCGATTACCGCTTTCGAAAGTTTTAACTAAAATAGGCTGCATGGGTTTTACACAAAAAGGTGGCGCTGATAGTTATGGTATTAAAAGCACGGTAGCAGCAGAGATTTTAATGAATTTAAATTAACTTAAATGGATTTTAAAACAACACAAGGAATGTGTAGGTTATGCTTTATATCAAAAAATTGTCTTTTGGTTTGGCTGTCCTTGGGGCATGCGTACAGGCACAAGCGATAGATCTTGTCACCAATGGAGATACTACTTTAAGTATCGGTGGTTATGTGAAAGCAGAAGGTATATTTTATTCTCCCGATGAAGGGGAGTCTGAGTTTAAAGGAAGTGGACGACAATCTCGGATTAATGTTAAAACCACAAAGAATGTAGAAGATAAAAAATTAACCGGTTTTATTGAAGGTGATTTTTATGGCAATGCCGCAAACGGTGGTTCAGACTTACGGCTTCGCCATGCTTATGTTCAGGTCGATGATTTGACCGTCGGTAAGACGTGGAATGGTCAGTTCTTAGCAGTCTATCCGCTCTTGACTGATCAGCTTGACTTTCGGGGTACGGGATTGGGTACTATATCTGGTGGTGGCGCTGATATTCGTCCAGATTTGACGGTGCACTACACTCATAAAGGGTTTCGTTTTACCGCTCAAGACCCTGTTTATGATGAAGCCAATCTGCCTGATATGGTAGTTAGCTACAAGAATAATATATCTGATCTTAGCTATAATGTGGCGGTCACTGCTCGTGAGGCCAAAAATGGAGACGATTCGGATGTAGGCGTCGGTGTCTCTTTGGCTGGTAAACTAAAACTGGGCAATGACTCGCTACATGCGAGCGTATATAACGGTAAAGGGATGGGCGTCTATTCTACCGTCTGTGTTGGAAGAGCCCTTGGCACGACGGGCGATTTAGATTGTGATGCGGAAGACGGTAAGCTTGTCTCGCAAACGGGCTACACGGTCGGTTACAGGCACAAGTTCACAGAGAAACTGATGAGCAACATGCGCTATGGTGAAATTATGGTGGATGATGAGGCAGATACTTCTGTAAATGTAAAAAGTATCAACCTTGTCTATGAGTATCTACCAGATCTAGACATTGGTATTGAGTGGCGGGATCGTAGCGACAAAACGCTGTCACAGGTAAAAAAAGGTCAGCAAGTTGAAATAATGGCCAAATACGAATTCTAAGCTGAATATAGTCAATCATGTATAAATCCGATACGGTCTCAGGCGCTTAGTCGACTATTTATCGTACTTTCACTTACCTTCTTTGTATTCGGATTAGGTTCAACATACCTTCTGGTTAAAGTTCTTTTGGTTAGTCATTGCTTATTTGGTTGTTAAGAGATTGTAAGCAATGACACCGTTTTTAAGAAAGTCTCAGTTTGGCAAAGGCTCGTATCGTCTTTCTTGTATCACAATTATAGTAAACCAATTCTATCTATAGTCTCGTTAGCGTCATTCAAAAGTTCTGGCCCATTCAGCCCATGCTACATTTATGTCGACTCAGTCTTGACGCCAATACACTTTCACAACGACTTCTGCACGGCTGAGCTCAAATCTCTCTCTTAACATAGGTCGCAGCGCCTTCACCGTGCTAGCCTCTAGTGCGCCCCAAACCTTATCAATTTGCAATGGATGTTCAGTCAAATAATCGCTTAGCTTACTATCGATTAACGTGGCTAAACTCTGCTCTGAGTTTATTGAACCGATTACGATAGGTAGTACGGTAAAGTTTCCGTCAATACTGCCTTTGACATCGTGATTTATTTTTATATCATCAAAATAGCTTTGATCGGCTGCGTCTTGCGTGACACACACAATCAATGGTGGCTTAGGATTGTCCCAAAGCTCTAGCAAACGTGCCGCTGTTGGCATCGAAGTCTCATCGACGATCAGTAGCGCTTGGCCATCGCGCAAATGCTCAACCTTCTCTGGAAACTCCCTTTTAGTGATAACCGTATCACCTGCCTGCAAGGCTGTCGCCCAATTCCCGCCCGGGGTATTCCCATGGACAAAGACATCGACCCATGCTTGCAGACCATCAGAGTTTTGCCATGCTTTTCTTAGGGTGTAATAACAATGTGGACGAGCGGGGTGCGAGCTGTCTTTTATACCGCTATTTATATGATTGCTAGCAATGACGTTGTGTTCTAAATCAAACAAATACGCATAACCGGCCTCATTCATGGGTATCGAGGTTGGGTTGGTATTTGATGGGTCGTTTTCACTTAATGCCGGAAGGCTTAATGCTGGCACGTCTAATGTAAGACGCAGCATATTTTTGCTGACTCTGTAGCTGTCCTGAACTATAAAGGTTTGCTTGGTCAATTTGATACTTTTTTTACCCAGCTTTTTATCCGCTCTTTGTTTGAGCAAAATATATTGGGTTTGTAACTCATCAGGCTCTGTAATGGGGGTTGCAAACCCAATAAAAAAAGTCTGATCATAAAGAGTTTTATTTTGAGAGTCGGTAGGCTGTTGTTCTTGATTTTTGGGCTGTACTTGTACCTCGATACCCTCAGAGTAGATAGCGGTTAACTGCACGTCTATGTTATTAAGCTCGTTTAAAGACAACGAGGTAAACACTCCGAGAAACCCAAGTAGCTCATCAAAATGCTCTTCATTGAGATGAGCAATAATGTTCGTTATTTCAGGGTCATTTATCAAGGTGTAGGGGCGTACTTGGTTAGGCGTGCTTTTGTTCGCAGCTAAAAGGGCGTCGGTCATATTAATACTCACAAGCAACAGTGAATTGAGGAACAAGATTATTTATTTTTTGGTAATGATAATTGTTTTTATTATCATTTGCGAGTAAAATCGATTTTTATTGTCATATCAAGTTACCGACAACGATTTCTATTGACCATTAATTTTATTAACCGTGAGTGCCTATATGCTACGTGCAAATCAACTGACTATTAGTCGTCAAGGGAATACTTTACTAGACAATGTGAGCTGTGAGATTGCCAGCAATCAATTGGTCGCCCTAGTAGGGCATAACGGCTCGGGCAAATCGACCTTGATTAAAGCTTTGGCAGGCGAGATGAGCAGTAGTAGCGGTAGCATCACTTTGGATGAGCGATCTATTAGCGATTACGGTAGTAAAGAGCTGGCGCGGCAAATGGCTTATTTGCCGCAGCAACTGCCTGAAGCGGCTGGATTTACGGTACGTGAGCTGATCATGCTAGGGCGTTATCCACATCAAAAATGGCTGCAAAAGCCAACCCAAATGGATAAAGAAAAAGTCGCGCAAGCGCTGAGAGTGACTCAAACAGAAGCGTTCGCTGACCGTATTACCGCGACTCTCTCAGGCGGCGAGCGCGCCCGAGTGTGGCTGGCGATGTGTCTGGCGCAAGATACCAGATATCTGTTACTCGATGAGCCACTGGCTGCCCTTGACATACATTATCAAATCGAGGTTATTCAGCTTATTCGTCGCTTAGTCGATGAGCAAGGTTTGAGTGTGGTCATCATTGTGCATGATATTAATTTGGCCGCGCAGTATGCAGATCGAATCATTGCGCTAAAGAACGGTCACGTTTGTCATAACGGTGATGTGTCCAGCACCATGCAACCCAAAATATTGCACGATATATTCAATATCGATATGCAGTTACTTAGCCATCCAGTCACTGGTCAGCCCGTCGCAGTGGCGTAGTGCTCGGTATTTGCTTTTTTTATTCTTTCTTCTTAACTCGCCTACAAAGATATGCTTCTATGCGTCCTGTTTTTTATAAATATAAATCGTCCAAACCGTCAACCGTTTTGCCACTAACAACCCTAAAATGGTTAACCGTTTCAGTATGTTTAGTCTTAACGGCTTGTAATAATACAACGACCGCACAAAGCGCTGACCAGCTTGATGAGTCACATTCTAAAAATGCTGCAAAAGCAGACAATCATACTGGCGAAACCAACCACACTAACGACACCATTAATATTGCCTCCCCTGACTGGGGCAATGCGGCGACCTTGACCGCTATGGGTCATCCACCGATTGCCACTGGCGATGTCAGAGTGTGGGACAGGTGGGTAGGTACGCCTACCTTGCCGAGCTCAATTATTGATTTGGGCATTCGCTATCAACCCAATGCAGAACTCATCGCCCAATTACCCGTTAATCTGGTGGTGGATAACTTCTTTTATAAGCATGCGCGCAACCTCTACGGGGACGTGCCTGCTGAATCTGTGATGTTTGCCGCCAAGGGGGAGACGGCAACGTGGGCTGACTATACCGAACCAACGCGAGAGCTAGGCATACTGATTGATAACCCTAAGATGGCTGAAGACTATATTGTAAAAAGTCAGAAAGACATACAGCTGGCCAGTCAGCAATTCCAGCAGCGCTATCCAAAAGCCAAGAAATTTGCAGTGGTACAGTTTGCGGATGCCAATAACATGCGTATGTATGTGGCAAACAGCTTATTTCAGCCTGCGTTAGAGCAGATGGGTAGAGAGCTTGTAGTATTGGGCAAGGGCAATCAGTGGGGGTTTGTGCCAATACGAATGGGAGATTTGGCGCAATTAGATGATGAGACTTGTCTATTAATTATCGATCCACTAAGCCCAATTACTAGAGCTGAAATTGATGACAGCTTAATTTGGCAGCGCCTGGATTATGGTAATACCCGCTGTGTGGGCGAGCTACCACCAGTATGGATTTATGGTGGGATGTCATCATTGGTTAGCCTAGCAAATAACTTGTCAGAAGTTTCATTAAAAGGCGGGGAAGTACTATGAGCGCCAACGCAGATACTCACAACAACCACAATAACCATATCAATAACTACGCCGACAGTTCTCATAACGACAGTGCTCATACGATGACATTAGCCTCTCAATCAGCAACGGTTTCAAAACCCTCATCAACGTCATCATTAAAACAGTCATCGCCGCCACCGAACCAACCCAAACCTCAAACTTCTCTATTTACCAATATATCTTGGCGACTGTGGGTCATGCTCATCGGATTAACGGCTCTATCATTATGGAGCAGTTGGGTACTGATAGATCAAGAATGGACGCGCCCATTCCGTGATTTGTTGATACCAAGCTCGCAATTGGACATTGCCAGTATGGCGATACAGCTGCATATCGTGGCGACCAGTGTGGTGGCGTTATTAGCTGGCGGGCTGTTAGGCGTGGTCAGTATCTTGCTACAGCAATTGGTAAAAAACCCTTTAGCATCCGATACGACGCTAGGGGTGGGCGTTGGTGCGCAGTTGGCTATGCTCATCGTCACGTTGTTTTTGCCGAGCTTGGCCATTTATGGTGGACTTTATGTGGCCTTTGTGGGGGCTATCATCAGTATGAGTCTAGTGTTTGCGTTATCAGCACCCAGTCGGTTTAACCCATTGATTTTGATACTGGCTGGTTTGGTGGTCAATATTTTGCTGGCAGCCGTGGCCAATGTATTGGTGTTGTTTTTCGCTGAGCGTAGTAATGGCATGCTGTCATGGGCGGCTGGGTTTTTGGCACAAAACAGCTGGCATACCAGTATCGCGCTAGTCATCACTGCTATTTTGATGGCGGTCGTATGTCTGCCACTATTGAAACCATTAACGCTAATGAGTCTAGATGACACGCAGGCCAAACGTTTGGGTGTGCCTATTAATGGGATTCGGGCACTGGTTGTATTGGTGGTCGCCGTTGTGACCGCTTTAGTGATTAGTGAAGTTGGTTTAATTGGTTTCATTGGTCTTGGTGCGGCAAGTTTGGTCAATGCGCTGGGCATCTCCGCGATTGGTAAGCGTTTGGCCACTGCCTTTGGGTTGGGGGCACTGCTGTTATTGTTGACCAGTAATGTCGCGTTACTGCTTGAGCCAATGCTCGATATGCAGATTCCAGCTGGTGCCATGACAGGTATCTTGGGTGCGCCGCTGATTATTTGGCTGATTTTGCGTCAGCGCCGCGCGCGGATAGAGACAGTGACGCCTATGCTTGCGGGTAAGCATACATCTATTGCCTTTTGGCGATGGGGCGTTGGTGTGATCGCTATCATCATGCTAGCTTGTCTTTTTGTACAAGACATCAATGGTTGGGGGCTCAGTACTGACTGGGCGCTCACTCAGCAATACCGCTTGCCTCGCAGTTTGAGTGCTGCAGCGACAGGCTTGATGTTGGCGGTCGCCGGTGTGCTACTGCAAACTTTAACGCGTAACCCTATGGCCAGTCCAGAGGTATTGGGTGTCAGTTCAGGCGCCGCACTTGGGGTTATTTTAGGGTTTTTATTACTGCCAAGTTTAGGGCTGTCCGCGGGAGCAGGGACGTTGCTGGTTTCAGGACTGTCAGGGGCGATGGCCGTGTTGCTATTGATTATTTGGCTGGCACGCAGGGTCAGCTCAGGTTATTTATTGTTAGTAGGTATAGGCATTGCCGCCATGATGGATGGGGTGATGCATATGGTCAAGCTCTCAGGAGATCCGCGTCTAGAAGCAATGCTCAGCTGGCTTTCAGGGACGACTTATAGCGCTCAGCCTAGTACAGTATGGTATCTCATTGGCATTGCCGCTATCTTATTTATACTCAGTCTATTGCTGATTAAGCCTTTACGTGTCCTTGGACTAGGTACAGGTGTGGCGCGTAATTTAGGTGTGGCAGTTACGCTAGTGACTTTATCGTTATTGGCATTAGTAGCAGCGCTTAGTACGGCTAGCACGCTTGCCGTTGGCCCGTTGAGTTTTATTGGTTTGATGGTGCCACATTTGGCGACTTCACTGGGAGCTGTGAAGCTTGAACGGCAATTGCCACTAGCTGCGCTTTTAGGGGCAGGGGTAATGGTGATAGCAGATTGGATTGGCCGTTACGTTATTTTTCCTTATGAGCTGCCTGCGGGCACGATTGCTGCCATTATCGGTGGTGGATATTTCTTATGGCTCATTCGTAAGGTGCCAGCCTCAGCAAATAGATAGCTCATGTCTGCAAGCATTGAATAGCCGACAATTTTGACTTCATTCAGCAGAGGCTTATCTAACCTTATTTGATCAGCATTTTGATAAGAATAACGATGCTAAATTTCAGCAAGATTGGATGACGTGCTCGTCAGGCTAGCCAAATAATAACTAGGAGCAAGTCATGCCGACCATCACCCAATTTTATGGTGCCGCTGCTTAATGAGCAACGCCCCTATAAATAAGGCATCTACCAATGAGTCGCCTATAAACGAAGCCTCGAATAGTAGTGGTAATGGCTTTACCGACAAACAGGTACAGCAGGTGTTACTGACACTACTGCTCGGCGGTACGGTGGTCAGCTTTAGTAATAGTGCGCTCAATCCAGCGATTCCTGTCTTTATGTCGGCGTTTGATGTCGATATCGTGATGGGGGGCTGGGTGTTAAATGCTTATGTCTTGGCCATGAGTGTAGGGCTAATGCTGAGTGGCTACTTAAACAAAAAGTTTCCGTTTAAGCATGTTTATTTGGCGGCAATTTTTGGATTTATGCTGGGCTCAGTCATTGGCATGCTGGCGTCTAGCATGAGCTTTGTCATCATTGCCAGAGCCATACAAGGACTGAGTGGCGGTCTGATTATCCCGCTGTCTATTGGTATGCTATATCAGATTTATCCGCAGAAACAGCACGGCAGAGTAATGGCGCTATGGGGCATTGTCATTATGATGTCGTTGGCGTTTGGCCCTTTGGTCGGTGCTTACTTGGTTGAGCAGTTTGCGTGGTGGACACTGTTTGCCATTACCTTGCCACTCAGTGCGGCGGTCATGGCGATGGTGTGGTGGTTAATACCTGATATGCGCTCACATGATAAAAAAAGCCCTTTCGATACCATTGGGTTTATCAGCTTACTCATTTGGCTATTGACCATGATGGTGTGGCTGAGTACGCTGAAGGTAGACTTCACTGGCGGGCTACTCAGCAGTGATGGCTTATTAAAGATAGCCACGTTGGGTTTATTATCTATTGGGTTTCTACTGTCCGCGATGGTTTGGTGGGCATATGAGCGGCGGCAGAAATATCCATTATTAAACGTGCGCTTGTTCAATAATAAAACCTATTTGCACAGTAATATCATCAGCATTAGCCAAACAGTCGGTTTGATGCTGTGTCTCTTGTTATTGCCCGTGGTGATACAAGATGTGATGGGCGAAAGTGCTTTATGGACAGGTATTGTCCTGATGGTCGCGACGCTCGTGGCCAGTATCACCACGCATTACGCTGGCAAGATGGTAGATAAGCAAGGTGCCCGAGGGATTGGCATCGTAGGAATTGCGATTAGTGCGCTGTCTACTTTGATGCTGGCATGGTGCTTGTATCAGCCTACGCTTTGGCTATTAATGCTAATTATGAGTGTGCGAGGTATTGGGGTAGGTTTGGCGTATCTGCCGACCACTACCGTTGGTTTTAGCAGCTTACCCAAAGACGCGGTCACTGAGGGAGCCGCCCTTAATAACATCAGTCGCCGTATCATCTCTACTATATTTATCACGCTGTCCACCCTTTATATAGGCAGTCGAAGTGCGCAGTTATTAGCAGCAGGTAGTAGTGACGGCATGGCAAGCTCGATTCAAGAAATACTGGTGGTCATCGCGGTGATTTTATTATTCACAATCCCTTCAGCGTGCAAATTACCACGATCCCCATAAACAAACACCCCGTATCGGGGTTTACTTTAACTTATCAAGACGGAAATATCATTGATTTTTGGCACTAGGCATTAATCGCCGCAGAACAGTGGGCATCATTAATCAATTGTCCTTTTCACCCACTGGATAAAAGTAAGTTAAGTTTCCCTGTGTTTGCACAGGGTATCAGCGCTGTGACTACCTTCAAGAGTAACCAAGTACAAGGCACACTAGCACCCGATATTTGCTATCGCTTCGGTGAGCAGGCAACGACGATTCATTCAGGCGACATTGCCATTATGGATAATGACGGCGTATTTATATTGTCTGTTGATGTAGCACAGCAGCTATTATCAGATTGTCAAAAGAAGCATAGAGAGGATGAGGCAAAATTTCAGCGGTTTTTTGAGGCCTATCGTAATAATGAGCTAGATAAGTTATTCAATAACTAATGAAAATATCAGAGGTTAAATAGTCAGCGATATCTAAAAACAGTACAAATAAGCGTTTACTAACAAGATGTAAATACATATAGAAATAAAAATGATTATCATTTACAATACGATTCACAAAGTTAGTACACACTGTATTATTAGCTAAATATTATTCATATCACTGTTTATTTATCCAACTAAGTGAAATAACCTAAGTGAAAAAATTATGAAACGCCATCATCAAGTTGCTCTATCCGTTCTTACCCTTTGTATCAGTCAACAACTATATGCAGAAACTAATATCGACGTTTCAACGACAGATACAGTCGAAAATTCAGCTGCTAGTGATGAGCCAAACGTGACTTTGGATGCCATTACGGTCACTGCTAACGCCAGAACAGGTACGGCGCTGGCACAAAAAATTAGCGAGATGCCTGCCGTCACGCAGGTAATTACCGAAAATGAGCTGCAGATGCAGGCGACAGGCAATCGTACTACTGGTGACATCTTGGCACAGCTGATTCCGAGCTTGGGTACCAGTAGTGGTTCGACCAGTAACTACGGCACCACCATGCATGGCCGTCCAGTACAGTTTTTGCTAAATGGTGTACCATTAAGCGGTTCACGCAGTCTTTCACGTGAGCTTAACAGTATTGATACGTCACAGCTTGAGCGGGTAGAGGTGCTTTCGGGTGCCACTAGTATCTATGGTGCTGGCGCGTCAGGTGGCCTGATTAACCTTGTGACCAAATCTTTGGTAGGATATGGACCTATCAGACAGACTAGAGTCGGTGTCAGTAGCAGTCGCGATTTTGACTCAGACTCATTGGGCTATCATGTAGGGCAGACATTGGGCTATGGCGGTGAGCGAGTCTACGGTCGCTTAGATGTGGATTACGATACTAAAGGCGGCAAGTTCGATAGTCATGACAATCGCATCAGCCCAGACGTCAATCAAACTGACCAACAAGATACCGAGGCTTTGAGTGTTAATGGTAGCTTAGGTATGGAGCTCACTGATAGCCAACGTCTTGATCTCGCCGTGACTTATTATAAAGATGAGCAGGACACCGACTATGGCCCAGACTATGGTAAGGGTTTAGGTGTATTATTTGGCGAGATACCCTCTCTAAAAGCTATTGACGGCGCCAACGTAGAAAACCAGCCTTATACCGAAAAAAGCTCCGTGAATTTAAATTATAGTGATGATGATTTTGCGGGTTCAGGTTCTAGCTTAAGTGTAACGGGCTACTACAGAAACGAAAAGGGTCGTTTTTATCCTTCAGGTAAAACTGCAGGAGACCAAGCAGCTGAAGTATGGCAGGCAAATGGCCTCACTGATGAAATTGCATTGAAAAAACTAAAGAGCGCTGCAACATTTGTCACTCAATCAGAAGCAGAGATTGAGGTAATGGGTCTGCGTGCAGCGATGCAAACTGAAACCGAAATCGCAGGCAAAAATACCCTATTTAGTTATGGTGTGGATGTCGAACGCGAAAACAGTGAGCAGACCTATTATGGTCAAGATCTAAACACGTTTATTGCTAGTAATGGCTTGACCGCCCAAACCAATGGGCTTACTTACAGTGGTGGACCAGATACCACCATCGATAAATGGGGTGCTTTTGTCAATGCAGATGTTGACTTGACCGACAAGTGGCATACCAGTGCTGGTGTGCGTTACCAAAAATTGAAGTCAGAGACTGATACCTTTACGCCCATCTATGAGCAGCTGCTTGAAGAGTATTTTAATAGTGCTGCTATTAGCGGGACAAGTGCAGCTTATGGCATTGACTATCAAGCAGGCGACGTAGAAAAAGGCAACACCGACCATGACAAAGTACTTTTCAATCTTGGTACCAGCTATCAGATAACACCGAAAGATCAATTGTTTGCCAATTTTTCACAAGGTCTTGATACCGCAGATATACAGCGAGCACTGCGTGATGTGCGTGCCGGTTTCGTGGTTAATTCAGACAATGTTCAACCGATTGCAACCAATAACTATGAGTTTGGTTGGCAAGGAAAACACGGTGATACAGCGGCACGCTTGAGCGGTTTTTATAACGAATCAGACAAAACGGTACGCTTTACCAATGACTATACGGTAGAAGTGGTCGATACCGATGAGCGTGTCTACGGCGTAGAAGGCTCATTCAGTCACGATATTAATGAGCAATGGCAAGTGGGTGGCAGTGTCGCCTATACCCGTGGTCAGTACGACAAAGATGGCGATTGGTTGGAGCTCGATGCCGTGCGCTTGACGCCACTTAAAGGCACCGCATTTGCGCAATACAACTTTGATGAAGGCAGTAATGTACGTCTACAAGCGTTAGCAATTGGCGATGATGATAAAGCCTTTAAGGATCAACAGAAAGACCCTGATTCTAGCGCATTGCCAGTGACAGGTTATATGACACTAGACGTTTTGGGACAAGTAAAAATGCCAGTAGGCCGAGTAGACTATGGGGTTTATAACTTACTCAATAAGGATTATCTAACGGTCTATCATCAAACAACTTATGGCGACTTGAATCGTCTACCTGCCTCGGGCACAACTTACGGCTTGAGCTACACTGTAGATTATTAAAGAAGGGTACGATGACATGCCCTACAAATCCTTTACGTTATCTAAAAAGGATTTGATCTAAAGATTTGATATAAGAATTTAAGCCTACCCCCATCAGTTGGATGCAACTGATGGGGGTAATTTTATGGCGTACGCCCTAAATATTCCATTTTTTAATAACTGTATTCTACTTATTACACAACTGCCTCAACAGCGGTAAAAGATTTAATGCTAAAATCGCCAGTCATTATTACCCCAGCCGCTAGTGCCTGTGTAAATGGGCTAATCGCATCATCGATCAAATCATGTATTTGATACCGCGCGTACCAATATTATATTAATAGGAAGCTCTCATGATCGTTTGGCAAAAACCGAATGCATTCAGAATACTTTTTACTTTGCGCGGCTCTGTCATACCCCATATTTACCCCCAAGTTTTGCTGATTACCCTACTAAGTGCCATCATTTCAGCGGTTCAGCATTGGTTTCCAAGCTCTTTTTCCTCTTATGGTGCTGCGCCATTTACCTTGCTTGGTATCGCCTTATCGTTGTTTTTAGGCTTTCGTAACAATGCAAGCTACCAACGCTGGTGGGAAGGTCGGTGTTTATGGGGGCAACTGGTCTATGATGCTCGTAGCTTTACCCGCCAAGTCCTCTCTTTTATAGATGATGAAACTGAGACTGGACGCCACACACAGCAGTCTATGATTCATCTGACGATTGCTTTTACGCACGCACTGCGGCACAGGCTTCGCAAGACGTCTCCATGGGAGGATGTCGAGCGATTTGTAGAGCCGGAGCATCACATTAGTATGCGCCAAGCAGGCAATCTACCCGAGTATCTACTGCGCCTAATGGGTAAAAAGCTCGGATATAGTCGACGCCAGCAGCTATCATCAGATCTTATGATACAGAACATGGATGAGCGTGTGACCTCGATGACGATAGTATTGGCAGCTTGCGAGCGCATTCATAATACGCCTTTGCCATTTGCCTATACCTTACTCGTGCATCGTACCACCTATCTATATTGCTTTATGCTGCCTTTTGGCTTGGCAACATCTTTGGGCTGGGTCACTCCTTTGGTTTGCGGTGTCATTGCCTATACTTTTTTTGGTTTAGATGCACTCAATGAAGAAATTACCGATCCTTTTGGCGTTGCTGCCAATCACTTGCCCCTCACTGCTATATCCCGCACCATCGAAATCAATCTGCTCGAAGCATTGGGAGAGACGGAGCTTCCCCCTGAATTAATGTCTGAAGATGGTTATTTACAGTAAATTAGTTATTATCACTTAGATTGAGCACATGCCTTTGTTAAGCCTGTCATGCTATAAAATATCCAGCGTGACAGGCTTTCTTATATTTTGAGGCTGAGAAATGATTACTGTCTTTTAAATTTATTTAAGACTGAGCATATAAAAGAGAAGGGCTTAATCTCGATAAGTTGAGAAGATAATGATGGTTAATCTTTTGCGGATAACGTTTGAGAGCGATGTTTGGCAGTGATGCTTGAAAAAGCACGCTGAGGCAGCAAAGAAGAGGCGACATCTAAAGAAAAAATGTTATATTTAAGCTCATAAAGACACAGAGTCAGATGAGTTAACCAGACTGTTATTGTTTCAGCTTAAAGGTAAGCAGTCTCAAAAACGATGATAATAATGAAGGAAGGAAAAGTTATGCATATCACGGCAAATTTCGATGCGGGTAATATTGACGTTATTAACTTGGACAATAAAAACAATATTCAGTTGGCGATTCGTCCTGACGTTGGCGAAGAATTTTTTCAGTGGTTTAACTTTCGTCTATCAGGTGAAGTGGGCGAGCAGTATGTGCTGAATATTGTGAATGCAGGGCAGGCATCCTACCTTGCAGGCTGGGAGAATTACCAAGCGGTTGCCTCCTATGATCGGGAGTATTGGTTCCGTCTACCGACCTCTTATACAGATGGCAAGTTGACCATAACGGTAGAGCTTGAATGCGATACCATTCAAATTGCCTACTTTGCCCCGTACAGTTATGAGCGTCATCAAGACTTATTGGCAGCTGTACAAACGCATCCCTTGGTAACCTTAGAACATTTAGGCGAAACGCTGGATAAGCGCGATTTAACCTTAGTTAACATTAGCGATGGCAATAATGAGGTCAATAAACGCAACATTTGGATCACGGCGCGTCAGCATCCGGGCGAAACCATGGCTGAGTGGCTGGTTGAGGGACTATTATATAGCCTCTTAGACAGTGATAACGCTACTGCTAAATTATTATTAGAAAAAGCGAACGTCTATATTGTACCCAATATGAACCCTGATGGTAGTGTGCGTGGACATCTGCGTACCAACGCTATTGGGACGAACTTAAACCGTGAATGGTTCAATCCAAGCTTAGAAAAAAGCCCTGAAGTCTTTCATGTCATTAATAAAATGGAGACGACAGGCGTTGACCTATTTTATGATGTGCATGGTGATGAAGCTTTACCTTATGTATTCTTAGCGGGTTCGCAAGGCACACCAAGTTATAGTGACCGCCTTGCCCGTTTACGCGATAAATTCTCAGACATGTTAAAGATAGCCAGTGCTGATTTTCAGTCTGAAGTTGGCTATGACGTTGATGCGCCAGGTACGGCCAACATGACTATCGCAACTCACTGGGTGGCGGAACGTTTTGATTGCCTTGCCAATACTTTAGAGATGCCGTTTAAAGACAATAATAATTTACCTTTTGAGGATACAGGCTGGTCGCCAGAGCGTTCTGCTAAACTGGGTGAAGCGTCGCTAGTTGCTATGTTGGCGGTCGTTGATGATTTACGCTAGTGAATAGTTTGATATTATAGTTCATTGAAAATAAAACGATTATATAAATTTAAACGCGCTACTGGTATAAATGTTACTTACGTGCTGCGTCCCCATAGGCTGCGCAACCTACATTTAAAGACAGCGTCCCAGTAGCGCTATGTTCTTTTTAGAGTATATCGACTATAGTTAAATATTTAGGTTAATTATTTAAAGCTTAATCCTTCCTTATTTAATATCTCTCATTTCTCTTCCGCTATTTTTAATTGGCGTTTAAGTGGCTTGATTCCTTCAAGAACGGCCATCACTGCAGTATAATAGGTTGCTGTGACGACAAGCATGCCTTCTTTTGACCGCTTCTGCTTTGAATTCCGCATTATTGCTCTGCAATTTTTTGGTCATGATACACTCATCATAGAGTGGCTGTTTTACCAAGTTCACCACTACGATTTTTTCAACACGCTCTAATAAATCAGTAAAATATTTGACCCATTGATTTTTCACTCATACGCCTTTAATAATTAATAAGAAGACTTTATTATGCAAACCAAACGTCCACTATATATTCCCTTTGCAGGTCCTGCATTATTAGAAACCCCTTTACTAAATAAAGGCAGCGCTTTTTCATCAGAAGAGCGTGATAGCTTTAATCTGACAGGTTTGCTACCTCATAACATTGAGACGATTGAAGAGCAATCTCTGCGCGCTTATCATCAACTGCGCTCATTCACTAGTGATATGGATAAGCATATTTATCTGCGTAATATACAAGACACTAATGAAACCTTATTTCATCATCTAATTGAACAGCATATTGAAGAGGTCATGCCGCTCATATATACCCCAACGGTTGGTCAAGCATGTGAAAAATTCTCGCAAATTTATCGCCGCAAACGTGGTTTGTTTATCTCTTATCCTGAGCGCCATAAAATCGATGACATGCTGCAAAATGCCACCAAACAAAACGTAAAAGTGATCGTTGTCACCGATGGTGAGCGTATATTAGGCCTAGGCGACCAAGGTATTGGCGGCATGGGAATCCCCATTGGTAAGTTAGCGTTATATACGGCTTGTGGTGGTATTAGCCCAGCTTACTGCTTACCGATTTTGTTAGACGTCGGCACCAATAATCAACAGCTAATTGACGACCCTATGTACATGGGCTGGAGAAATCCACGCATCTCTGGTGATGACTATAATGAGTTTGTAGACTTGTTTATTCAAGCGGTCAAACGTCGCTGGCCAGAGGCATTATTGCAATTTGAAGATTTTGCCCAAGAGAACGCGACGCCATTATTGAATAGATATCGTGACCAATTATGCTGCTTCAATGATGATATTCAGGGTACTGCTGCTGTTTCAGTCGGCACCTTGATTGCAGCGTGTTTAAATAAGGGTCAAAAGCTTAGCGAACAAAAAATAGCGTTTTTGGGTGCAGGATCTGCAGGTTGCGGTATCGCCGAGCATATCATTCGCCAAATGCAGCGTGAAGGGTTAACGGAGGCGCAGGCGCGTAGCCAAGTATTTATGGTGGATCGTTATGGCCTACTTACTGATAGCATGACAGAGCTACAAAAATTCCAAGAACCGTTGGTACAAAAAGAATCGGCCATTGCAAATTGGGATAAAAGTAAGAAGCTTGGTTTAGCCCAAGTGGTGAAACAAGCAAAAATAACGGTATTATTTGGCGTCAGTGGCCAAAAAGGTCTGTTTACCCAAGAGGTGATCGAAACGTTATGTGCTAATACTGAACATCCCATTGTCTTACCGCTTTCAAACCCAACGTCTCGTGTCGAAGCAACGCCACAAGAAGTGACCAATTGGAGCAAAGGTCGCGCAATTATTGCAACCGGAAGCCCTTTTCCTCACACCACTTTTGAAGGTCAGACTTTCGAAGTGTCGCAGTGTAATAACAGCTATATTTTCCCCGGTATTGGCCTAGGAGTGTTAGCCTCACGTGCGACGGGTATCAGCGATAATATGTTAATGGCCGCAAGCCAAGCACTGGCAGATATATCTATGGAATATGAAAAAGCACCAGGTGCAATATTACCGCCAATTAGAGTCATTAGAGAGATCAGTGAAAAAATAGCCTACGCAGTTGCACGACAAGCAATTGAAGATAAATTGGCGCTACCTGTCACGGCAGAGAATTTAGAACGTCAATTACAAGCCAATTTTTGGTTACCAAAATACCGCAACTATCGTCGTACTTCTTTTTAGTAGTCAAAAAGTAGCTGCTAAAAAGCACTCATAATAAAATATAGTCAGTGAAAAATAATATCGAACCATCACACACTGCTGATATCTATTTTTCTTGCTTGCTGTGCCTGCGCAGACAGAGGCGACAAAAAATTGATATCAGCAATACCGTCGCGTTTTTAGGATATTTTGACTATACATATAATAAGGCCAAACGTTACCGTTAAAAGTAGCATTTGGCTTTTTTCATTATTGTGGTAGTCAACTAATTCAGGACGGCTGATAAGAGGGTTTTATTAAAGTGGTGTCTCTCTTCTTCTAGCGCTACTAAGACGAGTTTTGCATTGCCTCAGGTTTTGACATCGAACGCCATAATATATCAAATAATGCATCAAAATTTGCATTGAGCGGGGCATCTGCTTGACGAATCGTTTTCATAATACCGAGACGGCTGATAAACCCCATAAACACGTCAAATAAGATATGCAGTGGAACCGTCTCCACCAGTACCCCTCGCTTTTGACCATCCTCAAGCACGCTCAAAAAAGCATTGATAAGCTCTTTATTATTGTAAATAGCGATGTTATGAAAACGCGCTATCGATACCTTCGATAACACCATCACGGCGTCAGGATGAGTGTCGACAAAATCTAAGCACACCCATAACGTCTTACGCAGACGATCTTCTACGCTATCAATACCTTGCAAATGATCCATCATCCTTGTCGCTAGCCTACCAAGCACTATATCCATAATAGTATAAAGTACCGTTTGTTTATCGCCAAAATACTTATAGAGTGTTTGCAACGAGACGTTTGCAGCCTTAGCAATTTGTATCATCGTAATATCGCTAGCATCACTACTAGCAAAAAGCTGGCGTACGGCTTTCTCTATTTTATCTAAAGTAGCAGGGCGCATATCGGACAATGGCGCTAAGGCTAAAGACTCCGTTTGAGCAGTCAAATTAGCAGAGTTGCTTTTATGTTTGCCACGTTTATTTTTGGCGCTTTTTTTATCAATGTCAGTTTTGCTACTTGCTTGCGCTTTTGAGCGAGTGGTTTTCATATTTAGTATCTCCTTGATAATTCTAGCTTATCAATTTTTAAAACCAGCAGTTAATATTTAGGATAATTATAATTACCATTATAATGAACTCTGTTGCAAATGTAAGATTTATTTTATAAGATAAAAGCAACTAGGCTAGTATTAATATGTATTTTTATAACTTTATAAAAGGTAATATTAATTACTATTTTATAATTTTTTATTATATTATCCGTGTAAGAAGTTTAACATCCATTAAAACTAATACCATATCAAGGAAGACTTTATGACTATCGCCTGTTTTAAACCGAAGTGGATGGATGAAGAAATCGAGATGCTGCATGAGAGTGCGCTAAAAGTGTTTAAAGGTTGGGAAGTGCATGATGAAAAATGGCGTGAGAACGGCATGCTTGACCGCGCAGCTTGGCTAGAAGCTGGCGAGATGGGCTTTTTATGCGCCTCGATGCCAGAAGAATATGGCGGCGCAGGCGGTGATTTTCGTCATGAAGCGGCCCTGATTTATGCACAGTCAGAAGCCAATCAAGCAGGTTTTGGTGGCTTTTTGCATTCAGGAATTGTCGCCCCTTATATTTTGCATCATGGTACCGAAGAGCAAAAGCAGAAATGGCTACCCAAGATGGCGACCGGTGAGCTGATTGGTGCAATCGCGATGACTGAGCCGGGTACAGGCTCTGACTTACAGAATATCAAAACCTTCGCAGTCAAAGACGGTGATGATTATATTATCAATGGCTCTAAGACCTTTATTACTAATGGTCAATTGGGCAATTTAATAATCGTGGCTTGCAAAACGGATAGAGAGCAAGGGGCGAAAGGCGTTTCGCTGATTGTAGTAGAGACGGACAATGCGCCCGGGTTTGAGCGTGGCAAGAAGCTAAAAAAGCTCGGTATGGCGTCACAAGATACCTCGGAGCTGTTTTTTAGTAATATGCGAGTACCACAAAAGAACCTCTTGGGTACGGTTGAAGGTATGGGGTTTATGCAGCTGATGCAAGAGCTGCCGCAAGAGCGTCTCATCGTCGCCTTGGCGGGGGTTGGTGCCATGAAGTTGGCGCTGGATCTCACCATTGATTACACCAAAGAACGCACCGCTTTTGGTAAGCCAGTATGGAGTTTTCAAAACACTCGCTTTAAATTAGCGGAGTGTAACAGTCATTATATCGCTTCAAGTGCGCTATGTGATGCTGCTATTGAATCGCTACTCAAAAAAGAGCTTACCGTGCAACACGCAGCTTTAATCAAATATTGGGTGACCGAAAAGCAGTGTATCGTCATGGATGAATGCGTACAGTTATTCGGTGGTTACGGTTATATGATGGAATACCCCATCGCGCGACTCTACGCTGATGCACGAGTACAAAAAATCTATGGCGGTACCAATGAGATTATGAAAGAGCTGGCCTCACGTTTTATGTAAAAGCGGTTTTTTGATATCAGTACTTTATACCCCTTTTATACCTCTATTTTATATTTATTATTCAGAACGAACTTTCAAGGAAGAAAGTATGAAAAGTATGCTCGGACACATGATGCAACGGCCATTGTTGATTAGCCATTTGATTGAACACTCTGCCAATTACCATGGTGATACACCGATTTATTCGCGTGAGACTGATGGTAGTACGACTCATACTGATTAGAAAACGATACATAATAACAGTAAGCGCATCGCAAACGCTTTAGCCAAGCTGGGCATAGAGCAGGGCGATCGCTTAGCGACCATCGCATGGAATAACCGTCGTCATCTTGAGATATGGTATGGGGTGTCCGGCTCCGGCATGGTATGTCATACCATCAATCCACGTTTATTTCCGCAGCAAATTATCTATGTTGTTAATGATGCTGAGGATCAAGTGCTGTTTTTCGAAAAGACGTTTTTACCGCTGGTATTAGGGGTTAAAGACCATCTGCACACGGTTAAGCATTTCATTTGTATGACTACGGTAGATGAAGAGGTCAGAGCGCAAATCCCTAATGTCATCTTCTATGATGAGCTGATAGAGGGTGAGTCAAATAACTATGACTGGCCTGAGCTTGATGAAAATGCACCAAGCTCGCTATGCTACACCTCAGGTACCACGGGCAATCCTAAAGGCGTGTTATATACCAATCGTAGTACGGTGCTACATAGCTTCGCGGCCAGCTTACCTGATTCAATGAATTTATCGTCACAAGATATCGTGTTGCCTGTAGTACCGATGTTTCATGCCAATGCATGGGGTTTGCCTTATGCGGCTGCGATGATTGGGACATCAGTGGTGCTACCAGGGCCAAATCTAGATGGGCACAGTTTGGCCAATATGATCGATGAGTATAAGGTCAATGTGGCAGTTGGCGTACCGACTATTTGGCAAACCTTACTAGCGGCGGCCAAAGAGACGGGGACTAGGCTGCCTAGCCTTAAACGTAACGTCGTTGGTGGTTCAGCTTGTCCATCGTCCATGATTAAAGCTTTCCGAGATGAGTTCGATTGCGAAACCTTGCATGCGTGGGGTATGACGGAGACCAGTCCGCTGGGGACAGCCAATCAGCTCAAAGCCAAACATAGCGAGTTATCAGCAGACGATAAGCTAAAGACGCGTCTGTCGCAGGGTCGTCCGCCATTTGGAGTGGAGATTCGTCTTGTTGATAAGGATCAGAACGATAAGCTACTGCCTAATGATGGTAAAACCTCAGGCAATCTACAAATTCGAGGATATTGGATTGTCGATAGTTATTTCAATAGTGCAGAGTCGGCACTTGAGGCTGACGGTTGGTTTGATACGGGTGACATTGCAACCATCAATGAGGACGGTTATCTAAGCATTCGCGACCGTGCGAAAGACTTAATCAAATCAGGTGGTGAGTGGATATCCTCAGTAGAGCTAGAGGATATTGCTATGTCGCATCCGGCGGTGGCTATGGCAGCGGTCATCGGCGCTAAGCATCCAAAATGGGATGAGCGTCCAATAATTATTGCTCAATTAGCAGTTGGCGAGGAGTTAACAGAGGAGGCCTTAATCGCTCATTATGAGGGAAAGCTTGCAAAATGGCAGCTTCCGGACGCCGTAGTCTTTGTAGACACCGTTCCGCTGAATGGCACTGGAAAAATGCTCAAAAAGGATATGCGTGAACAGTATGAAAATCATCTCATTGAGCGCGGTTTGATCGATTAATTAAGGTAGAGCGACTTGTCTCTTAAGTAGTATTAGGGCGTGTCCTCACTTCAAGCGCTTGTCTCTAAATGGGCTAAAAATGGCTAAATTTTGCCAAATATCGTCAAATAGCTGATTAATATCGCGATATTATTTGCGCTATTTTCCTCATTTGACGGCAATTTATCTCATTTTTATGACCATTTTTAAAATGAGGACACGCCCTAGTCTCATTATATATTTAAACCCTAAAGGATTGGTTATGAAAACCAGAATCACCGAAATGCTCAATATTAAATACCCTATTATCCAAGGCGGCATGATGTGGGTGGGCACTGCGGACATGGCGGCCGCTGTATCAAATGCTGGCGGTTTAGGCATGGTTACCGCCCTCACTATGCCGACGCCTGAAGCGCTGACCAAAGAGATTGCCCGTTGCCGTGAGATGACGGATAAGCCCTTTGGCGTAAATTTAACCATTTATCCCACCATTAATCCGCCGCCTTACGATGAGTATATGGACGCCATTATCGAAAGTGGGGTCAAGATTTTAGAAACCGCTGGCAATAATCCCAGAGACTTTATGGCAAAACCCAAAGCGGCTAACATAATCACCATTCATAAATGTGTATCGGTTCGTCACGCCTTATCTGCTGAGCGCCACGGTGTCGACGTGATATCTATTGATGGTTTTGAGTGTGCCGGTCACTCAGGAGAGGAAGATATCGGTGGCTTGGTGCTCATCCCAGCTGCCGTCAAACAGCTATCAATCCCTGTCATCGCCTCTGGCGGTATCGGGCCGCCGCTTTAGTATTGGGTGCAGAAGGCATCAACATGGGCACGCGCTTTTGTGCCACTGTCGAGGCGCCCATGCATGATAATATTAAGCAAGCGTTAGTCAACGCCTCAGAGCGTGATACTCGCCTTATTTTTAGAACCCTAAATAACACCGCCCGTGTTCTTAAAAACGCCATATCGGACGAAGTTGTCGCCAAGGAGTATCGAGAGGGCGGCGTTGAATTTGCAGAGATACGTCCGCTCGTTGCTGGTGCTCGTGGTCAAGCAGTGCTCAATTCAGGCGAGGTGGATGATGGGGTCATTACGGCAGGTCAAGTTGTCGGCCTCATTGATGATATTCCAACTTGTGCCGAGCTCTTAGATCGCATCGTCGCTGATTGTGATGAGCGCTTATCTATTGCTTCAGGTTGGATGAAGTAAAATCTATAAAGTTAAGCCATATTAATTTGTTTGAATAATGGTAAACCCTGATATTAACAACATCACCTGAGAAAGTTAAAATTCATACCTAATCCCTACATGCTATGCAAGTAATAGCATGTAGGGATTTTCCGAAAACTTAGACAACAAAAAACCCTTCAAGCCTAATAGATTTGAAGGGGTTTTTGTTTTTCAATATGTGGTGGGCCCAGTATCAACCATATTTAAATATTAACTTATTGATTTTAATGTCTTTATTCGTAAATATTTCTGCTTATACCAACGGTTATACCAACAATTGAATCGAATTATAGATTGATTTTCCAATCAATACTGCAGTAAGTTTGGTCTTAAAATTAATTGTTGTTTATTGTTAAATATAGGTAATATGCTAATTGCAGAATATAACTTATTCTAACTGTATCTTAATATCATTCAGATAATATGTGGGGAAGTAAAATACTAGGAAATCGTGTATATATTCTTACCCCACAGTGGCAAGCAGTTAGGAAGGTGTTTCCTATATTAGTGAGAATTCAATATTCCAACGTCCAGCTTCATTATATTCACCTTTAGCATTCAACTTAAAATATCGGTTTTTATTAGTATCTGAGGTTAGTTGATAGGTTACACCACATTGCGAGTTTAAGCATTGCGCGATAAAGGTACGATTGGTTGCTCTTGGTTCAAACCCCGATATTAATAGCGTCACCTAAGAAAAATAAATTTCATACTCCAGCCCTCTACACTATATAGATAATAGCATATAGAGCTTTTATAACTTATCAGAGTAAGGTTGATTCATGGCATATGCAGATATTGACGATATTTTAAACACCATAATATTGAGGAGTTTACTACCTAATAAGTTATAGTTTTAATAAGAACTTGATCTACTTGAGCGTTAACTATTTCTAGTATCTATCTCAATTTTGAGCATAGCTAGACTATAAAACTGACGACATCAGTGTATTTATAAAGATTCTAATGCTTGCTGGCATGCTTGAGCTAAATAAGGGTCAATACTGTCCTGTTTAAGCAGCCATTTAATATAGCCAGTACCTTCAGAGCTAGCAGCTAAATCTGCAATAGCCTCACCCTTGTGCTTACCAAAGCTTAAATGCGTGGGTATACGCGCCATTTCACTAAATTCATATAAGCTTTCCACATCATTTATCTCATGACCTTGGCTATTAGCTAAATCAATCAGACTACCAAGCACCAGCTCAGTGAAGTAAATATCAGCAATGGCAGCATGTGCATCTCTTGCTTGAGCGCGCGCTATATAACGGTGAAAGTAATAGAGGAGGTATACTAGCTTATGACTCTCAAGCGTAGGAAGCAGGTAGTTAGCCATCGCATTAGTACATATCAGATTAGGAGTATGGGTCACGCCAGCATTTTTCAGAACGGTCATATCAAAATCAATATTATGACCAATCAAGTACTCAACACTGTTAGATAGTCTAAAATCAGTATGAGGCGGCTCATCTGCCACATCCTCATCACAGATATGTGATATTGCCATAGAGCCCAAGCTGATTTCTTTTAGAGGATTAAAGCGCTTCGCTCTTGGTGCTTGCAATACAGTCACCTTGGAAAGTACCCTAAGCATGCAAGATAGAACCTTAATATGTGGTTGCTCCAAATATGAGGTTACTCACTTTTCAAGATATTTCACCATTTAAAAATTATTATTACGTTTTTTAGTAAACGGCTAAACTCAAGCTTCAGAAATTGTTAATCTATTTCGGGCTTACTAATCGCGCGCCATAATATAATGAACAGCTCATCGAAGTTATCATTCAGAGGAGCTGGGTTTCTCCGTATAATATGCATTAATCCTAAGCGGCTAATAAAGCCTATAAACACATCAAATAAAGTAAATAAAGGCACCGTATCATTCAATATGCCTTGTTCCTGCCCATCTCTCAACACCTGTAAATAAGAATCAACTAACTCTTTATTATCATAAATGGCAATTTCGCGATAACGCGAAACTGGCACTGCTGTGGACAATACCATCATAGCATCTGGGCTTTTATCAATAAAATCGAAAAATACCCAAAGAGTTTTACGAAGGCGATCTTTAACACTATCAATACCTTGCAAATGATCAATCATACGGATCGCTAAACGTCCTAACACTCTATTTAAAATAGTGTAAATGATGGTTTGCTTGTCCCCAAAATAATTATACAAAGTTTTTAATGACATATTTGCTGTACTTGCTATCTGTATCATGCTCACTTCGGTGGGGTCATGATTTGAAAATAACAACAGCACTGCTTTTTCAAGTTTATCTAAAGTTGCTGGTCGCATAGCCGATATTGGTTTTAATTCTTTGCTCCCCATTTTACTCTTCAAATTCTTGCCTGCCATTTTCACATTCTCCAATTCATAGTTTGCATTTCGTTATCCTCTAATTCGTCTATTAGACTGTATATAAATTGCAGATTGAACAAGATTCGTATTTAGAAAAATATCTCTTAAATAAATTATTTAAGGATAATATACATTATCTTTACAATATAATAAGTTGCAATATTTATTGCAACTGCTTAATATAATTTCTATTAACCTTATTTAATAGGTTTTTATGGATTATATGAAATGATAATAAAGATTATCATTTTTTATGCAAAGCAATCATACAATGTGAAAGCCAGTATCTTGAAGGTTTTCAAACATACTAAACTAGAAAAGGAAGCCATGAGCATGTTAATGACAGAAGAGCAGAAAATGGCCACTGAAGGCTTGCGTAAAATTCTGGATAACGAAATTGAACCAAAGCTGCGTGCTCACGGAGAAGGTTTCATTCCTAAAGAGATGTTAAAAGGATTCGTCAAGAATTTAACAGAATACGGCCTAATAAAAGCGCCCTTTCCTGAGAAGTGGGGTGGTTTAGGCTTGGACTGGGTGACGCACTTATTACTTTGGGAAGAAGTAGGTGTTAGCTCGATAGATTTGGCGTTACCTATCCTAATTAATGTTTCTGGTGCCGATTTATTGATTAGAAATGCTCCAGAGCATATCAAAGAAAAATATGTGCCCGGTCTGCTCTCAGGTGATTTGTTCATAGGCATCGGGGTATCCGAGCCTGACGCAGGGTCTGACGTAGCTGCCGCAAGGACTCGAGCAGTGCGTGATGGAGACGACTGGATTATCAATGGAGAAAAAACCTGGATTTCAAACGGCGAGCATATGGATATCTTTATATGTACATGCAAAACTGCTGAAGGCGAATTGACCCATATTTTAGTAGATATGAACACACCAGGCATTGAAGTCCGCGGTATTAAAAAAATGGCTTTAAACGGTCAGTCAACGGCACAAATATTTTTTGGTGATGTGCGAGTCCCTGTGAGCAATACTATTGGTGAATTGGGCTCTGGGTTGAAGAATACGCTTGTGACCTTTGAACGTGCGCGCTGTCATATGGCGGCCTGGGGTTACTCTATTGCTCGTAGATCAATGGAAGAGTCAATTAAGTACAGCCAAGAGCGTTTCCAACACGGCAAGCTGATCGCGGGTCATCAATTAATAGCGGATAAAATCGCTGATATGGCTACTAAAATAGATGCCTCTAGATTACTAACGCTAAGAGCCGCCACTATGATCGATCAGGGCATACGTTGTGATAAAGAATGTGCGATGGCTAAATGGTATAGCACCGAAATGGCAGTTAAAGTTTGCCGTGATGCTGTGCAGATTCATGGCGGCAATGGTGTTACCAAAGAGTATATTGTTGAGCGTTTAGCTCGAGAAGCAATTATCGGCACCATCCCCGATGGCACTACTGAAATCCAAAAGTTATTGATAGCGCGCTCCCTTACTGGTATTCAAGCCTTTAGATAAATTTACTCGACGCAATAGTGTCCCAATAAGAGAAAGTATGGGTAAAACAAAGCTGAGTTTTTTAATCAACTAGTAATAAATAGTACTGAGTCAGTAGCCAGTCAGCAAGTTGTAAGGAACATGCTTAATCGACCTAAACCGTGGGTTAATGCATAACAATTAGCTTGACCTGAACGATTAGACTGATTTTAACGATTAAAAAACTCTTAGTATCTGGTTTATTGATGTATGCCAAGGAGAGGCCATCATGTTTAGTACCATTGCTATTATCATAACTTTACTGTTATTGATGTTCTTTGCTTATCGTGGATATTCTGTGTTGATTTTGGCGCCGATATTGGCAGTGTTAGCCGTATTTTTATCAGGTGATTTTTTAAGCAGTATCCCTGCTTATACCGATATATTTATGGGTGGATTAAGTGGATTCTTACTCAAGTTTTTCCCAATATTTTTATTAGGTGCTATGTTTGGGCGCTTAATGGGAGATTCGGGAGCGGCCACAGTCATTGCTAATGCGATCGTCAAGAAGTTAGGGTCAAGCAAAGCTATTCTAGCCATTATTTTAGTATGTGCATTATTAACTTATGGTGGGGTATCTGGTTTTGTTGTAGTATTTGCTATCTATCCGGTAGCCAAGAACTTATTCAAGATTGCAGATATTCCTAAGCGTCTAATCCCAGCAGCGATTTCGGTAGGGTCTTTTACTTTTACCTTGACGGCACTGCCAGGTACACCTGCTATTCAAAACGCTATTCCTATTCCTTACTACAATACCAATCTTTTTGCCGCTCCTATCTTAGGTGTTATCGGCGGGATAATTATGTTCGTGCTGGGTTGGTGGTGGGTACAGTCACGAGCAAACAAAGCTAAATCGGCTGGTGAAGGTTATGGTCAGCATAAGGATGGTTTCGAAGGGGGTATTAATGTTGCGAAAAGTGATATTTCTCAAAATAATACCACTCAAGGCGAAGAGTTCGTAACGGGTCATACAGTTAAGGAAAAAGCCCCAATTTCATTTACGATGGTTATCATACCGCTGATATTGGTTATTGGGATTAATGCGTTACTGGTTTACGCTATCTTTCCTTCGATTGACTTCAGTGCGCTACAGACTCAGTTCCCTGATCTGAATATTGCTGGCTCATTAGGATTATGGTCTATTATTATCTCGTTAGTTATTGCCTGTTTGGTCTTGATTATAATGCGAGTTGGGCATTGGCACAATCTACAAAAAACTATTAATAATGGTACGTATGACTCCATGTTACCTATTTTCAATACCGGCTCTGAAGTAGGGTACGGTGCTGTCATTGCTTCGTTAGCAGGCTTTATCATTATTCGCGACAGTATTTTAAATATAAGTCCTAATAATCCATTAATTTCAGAAGCTATAGCCATGACGACGTTGGCAGGAATTACTGGTTCATCGTCTGGCGGTTTAAGCATTGCCTTAGCGACTCTAGGTGAAGATTATCTACGCATGGCCGTCTCAGCAGGTATTGATCCAGAGCTGATGCATCGAGTCGCCGTTATGGCCTCCGGCGGTCTAGACAGTCTGCCGCATAATGGTGCTGTAATTACTATGCTAGGTATTTGTGGTCTTACTCATAAGCAGGCTTATCTCAACGTGGCGGCGGTTACTATTGCTATCCCGATAATTGCCATCATTGCTGTTATTACCTTAGGAACTGTCTTTGGTTCATTCTAAGCAGCTTGATTAATTATGAGATGTTTACTTAATGATAAATAATAACCAAATATTAATAGAGACATATGCTGCCAATACGCATACCAATAATAGCGCTTTCAAAATTAACGTTCGATAGGAGAACCATACATGAAATTACATATGGAAAATAACGCTTTAGAATTTAAACAAGTAGGGCCAGCGGCTTGGATTACCTTGAATAGACCTGCCGCTATGAACGCCATTAATCTTAATATGATAGATAAGTATGAAGAGCTACTGCCAAAGATTGCTGAAGATAGCAGTGTGAAAGTATTGGTCATTACCGGTAATGGTACAGCCTTTTGTGCGGGTGCGGATCTTAAAGAAATCTTAGTCTCAAACGATGGCCCTGCAGGCGAAGCAGATTTCATTGATCGCTTAACCGTTAACGTGCTTGATGTACTACGTAACTTCCCTAAGCCAGTTATTGCAGCTATTAACGGTATTACTATGGCCGGTGGTTTAGAGACTGCTATGTGTGCGGATATTGTGATAGCTGCAGACAGCGCGCGCATAGGGGACGCTCATGCTAATTATGGCGTCTATCCAGGAGCTGGTGGTGCGGCAGTATTACCAAGATTAATTCCACTTAATGTTGCAAAGTATTTACTTTTCACTGGCGAAACCCTTTCTGCAGAAGAAATGAGAGGCTATGGCTTCGTTAATAAAGTTGTTAGCCCCGATAGCTTGCAAGAAGAAGTGCAAAAACTAGCAGAATTAATAGCGGAAAAAAGCCCTATAGCGCTAAAAAGAATGAAAGTAGTTGCTAATGCCAGTGCAGACAAATCGCGTGATGATGCGTTGCAACAGGAGCAAGTGTTGTTCCGTGCTCATATGCGCTCTTACGATATGCAAGAAGGTCTCACCGCGTTCAGTGAAAAGCGTAAACCAGAGTTTCGCGGCTATTAACTTAAGTTATTTTTCAAATAATTTTTAATCAGAAAACAAGGGAATGAATCATGAATTTAACCAATAAAGTTGTCGTTATCAGTGGTGGTGCCTCAGGATTAGGTTTAGCTACTGCTCAATATATGGTACGCAATAAAGGGGCTAAGGTAGCCTTATTAGATATGAATCAAGAAGCAGGTGAGGCTGCTGTTGCCGATCTTGGCAAAGATAAAGCCATGTTCTGTCGTACGGATGTGACTTCTGAAGAAGATGTCGATAACGCTATTGCTGCCATCATAGATGGGTTTGGCGCTATCCATGCCGACATCAACGCGGCAGGTATTGTAGCTCCAGCGAAGATTCTAAATAGAGAAGGCAAAGCTTCGGCATTAGCGAATTTTAAAGCAGTAATTAATGTGAATTTGATTGGGCTATATACCGTCATGTCAAAATGTGCTGAAAAAATGGCACTAAATGAGCCTGATGAAAAAGGCGAGCGTGGCGTTATTGTGAACGTCTCTTCTGGTGCTGCTTGGGAAGGCCAAATTGGGCAGAGCGCCTACGGAGCGTCAAAATCTGGCGTTAACGGTCTCAATATACCGGCAGCGCGTGAGTTCGGAAAATTGGGTATTCGAGTTAATTCCATTGCTCCAGGCATGTTTGCGACCCCTATGGTGGAGTCGCTTGATGCAAAAGTTAGTGAAGCTCTTATTGCTATGTGTGAAGCACCTAAACGTATGGGTAATATGGAAGAGTTTGCCTCTACTTGTGCATTTCTAATTGAAAATAGCTACATGAATGGTCGCTATATTCGTCTCGATGCTGCGACGATACTGCAGGCTAGATAATAGAAGGCAGTTTTATGAGTACTCAGCAAGGAAGTTACATTACGCCACCAGAGTTTGGTGAGTTGCTAGTCGTTAGTGACGGAATATTATGGACTAGATTTAAAATACCTAGCAAGTTGGATCATATAAATATTTATTTGATTAGGGATGTAGATGGCTGGTTCGTGATTGATTCAGGTCCTGCCTCCGATGAAAACCGTGACTTGTGGAAAAGCTTAATACAGAACTTACCTAGCCCCGCGAAAATTACCGGTATCTTAATCACTCATTCACACCCTGATCATATTGGACTGGCTGGCTGGTTGGAGGATTATAGCGATGCACCCTTATATATCTCCGAAAAGGAGATTTTACAGGCAAGGCTTGAGAACCGTTATCGCAGTACTAAAGATTACAGTGACTTGCCACATTTCTACAGTCGTATGGATGCCTCACTAGAAGACATGCAAAGTCTGGAGGAGGTTTGGGAGTACTTAGATATGATGTTTGGTTCGTTGCCCACCGAGGTAAATATTGTCAAGTCTGGCGATACGATTGAAATAGGGGGCGAGTCATGGCATCTTTGGTCGGGTTCGGGGCATTCTATAGAGCATATTTGTTTACAAAAGGCTTCGGGAGAGGTGATGATTTCAGGTGATCAAATCATCGAACATATCACGCCCTACGTTGGCCTAAATTATATGAGCCAAGAGACCGATCCTTTAGCCGGTTGGTTAGCAGGTCTGAGCGATATGATTGATTGGATAAGTACGAATGCACTGGTCTTACCCGCACATAATAAGCCGTTTTATCATGGGGATGAAAGAGTTCGTGAAGTGTTGCAGCACCATCAAACCTCGTTAGATAAACTGCGGAAAAACCTCGACCAATGGCGCACTGTCAACGAGTTAAGTTCGGTATTGGGATGGGCAAAGAAAAAAGGTTTTGCACGTTGTTTAGCGCTTGAAGAGACGTTCGCTCACGTTACTTATTTGGTGAATACTGGAGAAGTAGTTTGCGAGACTGCAGAACTATCCGGTGTCTTGTACTACCAGTTAGCTTAAACAATTATATTTTTTAGAGATCGTCTAAAAAGTTATAACCTTTGGTTTCATGGTAAATGTAAGAGATTCGATAGCAGGATTAGGCTGTAAAGATAAACAAGGGACTACCACTTATTAAGGATAATAAACATGTTAATTAATTTTAGTAATCATATGGCAGCACTCGCGCAGCGTTACGGAGATCGTGAAGCCTTAGTAAATATAGAGCGTAACCGCAGATATACTTTTTCTGAATTTCACCTCTTATCCAATCAAATCGTCAATATGATGGTCAGCTTAGGATTAGGTGTTGGCGATCGCTTTATCAATATTCTGGATAATGACAATCTATCATTGATTCATGCTCCAACTATTTTTAAAGGCGGCGCTACTGGTGCCTTCACCAATTTTAGAGATTCGCTTGAAGAGCATACTTGGCAGGTGGCGGCTGCTAATGTGAAAGTTGCATTTATTGAAACGTCATTACTCAAAACACATTATGAAATGTTAATAGGGCAAGGCATTACTATCGTCGTTATGGATAAGCCAGAAGATAGCTTAGAGGGTGTCCTTTATTTTTGGGAGCTAGTAGATCAGGCCCCTGATCATAATCCTGATTTTGAATTAGATGATCGTGAGCATTGTGCGCTGATTCGCTTTACTGGTGGTACGACTGGCAAAGGTAAGCCAGCTATGTACTCTATGGATAATTGGTTCAGCTGCCGTGATACGGCCTTTGCTTTTGATGACAAGGATATATGGGCCGATGAACCAAGATGCATTCACGTAGCGCCTATCAGTCATGGTAGTGGCATGCTTGTATTGCCAACGTTATATTCGGGTGGCTGTACGATTACCCAAAACAGCCCTGATTTGAATGCTTACTGCGCTAATATTGAAAAAGAAAAGGCTACGCTGACATTCTTAGTGCCTACCATACTTTATCGCCTGCTAGAGATTGAGTCTGATTTAAGTACGCTTAAGTATGTGGTTTATGGCGCAGCACCTATGAGCCCAGGAAAACTCAAATTACTTCAGGCAAAGCTAGGTAATATATTCATACAGGGATATGGGTCTACCGAGCACTTTGGTTTTGCATTGAACATGAGCACCCAAAAACATATTATAAAAACAGAAGTGGACGAAGTTCGATTAGGTTCCGCTGGTCAACCTACACCTAGTGTTGAGTGTGTTATCGTTGACAGTGAAGGCAATACACTGCCACAGGGCGAGACAGGAGAGCTCTGGGTACGCTCACGTAGTGTCTGCCAAGGATACCTGAATGCCCCTGAGCTTACCGCTGAGGAATTCCATAATGGATTTTGGAAGTCGGGTGACTTAGGTTATATGGATAAAGAAGGCTTTATTTATCTTGTCGACCGCAAAAAAGACATGATTATCTCAGGTGGTTTTAATATTTATGCCAATGAAGTCGAGTCTGCTCTTAATAGCCATGCGGATGTCTTTCTAGCTGCAGTAGTAGGTATCCCTCATGAAGAGTGGGGTGAGGCTGTACATGCTGAGGTTATTCTTAGAGACAATGTTAGCTTGACAGATCTTGAGCTCATTGCGCATGTTAAAAACCTGATTGGTAGCTATAAAGCGCCAAAAACTATCTTAATTGTTGAGCAGATTCCCACTAGTGTGGTTGGTAAAGTGCTACGTAGAAAGGTGCGTGAAAAATACTGGAGCGAGGCTCGTAAAATCTCTTAGTAAGGTACTTGATATTCACAGCCTAGTCTTTACAACTGGTGTTGATGGATAAATATTTACTTTCTAAAATTAATTCAAAGGAATGACCTATGAGTGACATTTATATTACTGGCGTTGGCATGACCAAGTTTGGCCGTCATATAGAGCGCAGTTATAAGGATTTGGTGCGTGAAGCGGTAGAACAGGCATTGACCGATGCCGGTGCTGAATTGGAGCAAGTTAAGCAAGCTTATTTTGCTTCCTGTGTTATCGGCTTTATGCAGGGTCAACACATGATTCCTGGTCAGGTAGCTTTACGCTCGATGGGCTTTCAAAGTATCCCAATCTTTAATATCGAAGGGGCTTGCGCGTCTTCTAGTACCGCCTTACATTTAGCAGCGATGGCGATCAAAAGTGGCTCGTGTGATATCGCTATTGCGGTAGGAGCTGAAAAAATGATCAATGAGGATAAGGCTAAGATGTTTGCCGCTTTTGACTCAGCTTGGGATGTAAGTACGGTTGCGGATAATCGGGATACCTTATTGGCGATGGGCGCAGGCTTTGAATGTCCTGAAGGCTCGCAATCTCCGAAACCGTACTCGATGTTTATGGATGTATACGCCGCCTTTAGTCGCCATCACATAAATACTTTTGGTACTACGCAAAGACAAATCGCGGCTGTCTGTGCAAAGAACCATACCCACTCTGTGCATAACCCACTGGCTCAGTATCAACGACCTTATACGATAGAAGAGGTATTGGCAGCACCACCTATCACATATCCGCTCACTCTGCCTATGTGCGCGCCCATCTCTGACGGTGCTGCGGCTACGGTCTTATGTAATGCGGAAGGGTTAAAGCGTCTAAAGGGTGATGCTAAACGTGCCATCAAGCTATTGAGTAGTGTCGTGCGCTCAAGCTCAGATCGCAGTTTTGAGGATTATAAAAACCACCTTACTGCGCTTGCTGCTACCGAAGCTTATGAAAAGGCGGGCGTCTCTCCGGCCGACGTAGATGTCGCTGAGGTACATGATGCTACGGCTATGGGAGAGATTATTCAGGTGGAAAATCTTCAACTGGTCGGTTATGGCGAGGCGGGTAGAGCAGCAGAAGCCGGCGAGCTGACAATCGGTGGCCGTGTCCCTGTCAACCCATCAGGCGGTCTTGAGTCCAAAGGACACCCGATTGGCGCAACCGGACTAGGTCAAGTCTATGAGCTGGTGACCCAACTACGGGGCGAAGCTGGCAGGCGTCAAGTAGAGGGCGCGCGAATTGCTATTCAAGAAAATGGTGGCGGTATTTATGGAGTAGAAGAGGCTACTGCCGTTATCAATATCTTTGCTATGCAGTAGTATTTAACTAACTCATTATTAAAAATAAAAAAGGAATTTTCTATGACTGAAATAGCTTATATCTATGATGCCATTCGTACGCCACGTGGCAAAGGGAAAAAAGAGGCTCCCTTTATTAGGCAACGCCAATTTGGCTTGTTCACACTTGAGCTATGCTGAAGAAACCGTAGAGATAAACTTGGTAAACTAAGCTTATTAATCGGAGTTTACCATGACCAAGAAAACCAGAACTTATAGCACAGAATTTAAAGCAGAGGCCGTTAAGAAGATAGCGGGCAAACCCCAATTTTGACAAACTCACCTGAGTAAGTTCTCGAACTAAAAAAAGGTGCTAACAATAGGCCGTATATAGCGTTAGCATCATTTTTTGCTACTACCTATATCTAATAATTATCGACATTTGTTCATCAAAATAAGAATCGAAAACCCTCGTTAATAAGGCTATAAGCATCTAAGAAATTACTACTTGATCCATAAAGTAATTTTACTAAAAGCATATTCATCAGTGAACTTTAGCACTAGCCCACTGTTTAAAGCCTAATAAGCACACAATGATAAATACTAACAGGACTGTTGATACGCAGAAGCGACTTAGTACAAGATTAACATTATCAAACCCATCAGTACGAATTTATGTCGCAGGTTATCGATTACGATAATAGGGATATAGAGAAGCTAAGTCTTTATACTCGCCATTTACAACCTATGCTACGTGAAAGGCTCGATGATGATGAGGTTTATTTCAGTAATATGATAATGAGTCACTACCGCTTTTTTAAGCTACGTCAACAGGATTTAAAACTGTAAGAGGGTAGTTTCTTTCCGCTGAATACTGGTAGCGGTGGAGCTGGCAAAGCTAAGGATAAATAAGAGGACTGGCTATTAAAAATAGTTGCAAGGTTAAATGAGCTATTCGATGCTGAAAATCTGACCGATAGAGACCTAATCAATTACTCGTAAACTATCTGGGATAAAGTCAACGAGAACCAAATCGTCATGAATACGAATATAGTTATTGTTTTAAGTGAAAGGAGTTGATTATGTCAGATAAAAATATCAGTTTTTTAGCTGAAAGTAGCTTTGATTATTTATTTACTAATAAAGTCACTTCTCCACATTGCATGCTCGCATACTGCACAAAACCAACTCTCTTTTGCCCGCATATAGGCGATATCAGCAGGTACATCAATGGGACAGGCGCTCCCGCAATATTCACAGCACACATCATCTAAGCAAGCATAGCATTGGCTTATGGTTTCAAATAATATGTGTGAACTGATATTATATTTTTGACAAAGCATACGGACATAATCTACATAGCTAGTTTTATGATCATAGGACCAATAATCCTCACAGACCCGTTTGTCCCAAGCATTTTGTGTCATGCTCCATTCAATCCTGATGCCCATAATATACTCCTTCTTAATGGCAGAATGACTATGATTAGTGTCACATTTTTATAGTATCTATATCTATCGAACGAGTCGCACCCATCATAGTTAGCCAGCTATTGAGCGATAAGATGAGTCTATGACATAATAAAGCGTTAGTCAGCACAAAATAGTTTTTGACGGAAACTTAGTTATTGCCAACGAGTATTATTTTAACAGAAAAGTAATCACTGGCAAGTATTTTTTACTTACCAATAAGGATTTTATTGTGATTTTATGTAATCTACCAGTGCTTTTAGCGGAAAGAAGGTTGCGAGTTGCAGATTTAGTAAGAATGACAGATATCAGCAAATCAACGCTTCATAGAATTTATAACGATGAGACAACTCGCATAGAATTCGATACCCTGAGTAAGTTGTGCCAGGTATTAAAAGTCAATCCAGGGGATGTTTTAAAGTATGTTCCCGATGAGAATGAAGAAAACTAAGCTTTATAGGAAGGTCGACTGCTATAAGACGTTAACCTCCTCACCCGACTAGAATTGAAATTTTAAAATACTCTTCAGCCTTTATTTATAATAGGTTGGAGAGTATTTTTTTGTCTAAAAGATTTTTCTAAATCAATATTTAAAGTATTAAAGATAAAAATATAACAGAAATATTAAAGTCTTTACAGCTGGTAGGTTATAACATATTATAGTTAATATAATTCACTATAATTAGTTAAAAAATGAATAATATTCATCTAAAGCCTATTCAAAAGTTTATAACTTTTAGTAAATCTAATCTGGTTATTCATACACATGCTCAGAAGGCATTATTGATGTGGCAACAATTTAGACCGAGAGTAGTTGGTGTAAACATGAATAGTTTTAATGACTATTATCGACCACCGCTACGCTTAGTATCTAAACCAGACGGCGCTTACTATTTTTTTAATGAATTTAGACGTATTGATAGGGTTCTTACAGAAGAGGTTAGTTTGCGTCAGCCTTGCTTGATTGCGGCTGAAAGCTTACAAGACATTAAGTACTTGGCTTGGAGTGAGGTTGTTGAGCTGGCTTTCGCAAGAGGGACTCATCATCCTGAGTTTTTTAAGGCACTCAGTAATAGTGCACCAAAAAGTATTATTTGCGAACTTATGAATATAGAGCGTCTTACGGTAGACAATTATTGTCAGTTTGCTGGTATCAGCCAAAGTGCTTATGAGTATCAGCAGGGCAAGGCGGTTAATGATGAGGTGATGTTGGGACTGCACAAAAACATGGATTGGATGGATGCCTCTTATGAGTCAAACTAAATTATTTGATGATGTGACTACTAGGCGAGTGTTGGATAAGCTTATTCCAACAGACTCACTGCATAACGTACAAATGCGCCAGCTCGTGATTGATGTGATTAGTCTGGTGCAAGATGATGATATTGGTTTGTTGTATTTAAAACCAGGTGAGAATTTTGCAGAACTTACTGGTATAGACTGTGAAGATGTGATTAAAGAAATCATTCGGCAAGGTAAAACAGTAGAGTGGGCGGTTACCTATATGCTGATTGTCTTTTATCAGGCATATGGCGAAGTTAATATAAATAATAATGCTTGGCGATTTATGAGTGGCTACTTAAAAGTGATATTTATGATCACAGTACGCCACAACAAACACTTTGCCAAAATAGATAAGCTTGGTGTGCGTGTTCGTATGGCGCTAAGACCTTCTGATCCACAACGTGGCATTCTCGACCAGTTAATCAGCACTCATGCTCAGTGCGATAGCTTGTCCTCATGTTTACCTTATATCAGACAATATGAAGCAAGCGTCAAACAGGAAGAGGCAACAGGTGAAAAAGCGAACCAATATCTTGGTAGTAAAATTGGTCAAATTAGGTTGGCTTATGAAGTAGCAATTGATAATAAGGCTTTTATTGGTAAAACCTATAATGAAGATACTAAACGCGTAAAGTTGTCTCAAACAGTCACCAAGATAGTGGCGCATATCGATGGTGAGCCGCTACAAAGAATAGTGTTTGGTACGAAACAATCAAAAAAGCACAGTAATGTGGCAATCGCTGAAAATATTGCCGATGACAACGAAGTGCCATTGCTAGACAATGATTTTAAGCCAGCTCTGCAAATTGCTAAATCTTCTGAGCTGCAGCAATGGCGATTGAAAAATAACCATCAACACGCCCGCCGTAACCAATTTCATTTCCCAACCAATCATCGTCAGCTAAGCATTACCGGATATCAGATGTTATTTGCCACGCTTTGGCAACGCTTTATGAATGTTGATAAAGAGAGTGGTACTGGGTATGCAGTTTTACTACTGTCACTGTTAAGCGGTCTTAGTATTGATAGCATCATTGCTGATTGGCAATGCAGTCGCAGTCAACGGCAGTATTTCGTCTATGACCGTGTCCGTAAAATCAGTAGTATCGCCATCACGATCGATGTGACGACCAATACTCGAAGTCATCTGCTTGCCCACAGACAAAGCAACGGCAGTACCTTTTATCGCGCACTGCCTGAAGCTTTACAAATCATGCTTGAGGATAAAATTACCGTTTCACCTGGTAATGTTAAAGCCGCTATCTCTTACGCTAAAGATATATTGAACCTGCCAGCACTGAGTCCTCAATATATTGAAGCCGGGCTATTTATCCTTATTAAAAACGAACTTAATAAGCCCCTACATGCCGACATGATCACAGGTGTTGATGTAAGGCATAGCTCTGCGCTGTATTACACTAGCACTAAAACGGTAGAGCTAGAGCAAACTTATATAAAAGCGGTAGAGCTGATAACTGAATACTGCAATGATGAGCAAAAAGTACTTTTAATAGATGAGTGTAGCGTACCGATGAACGGGCATAGAAGCCATATTGGTAGTGATATGGTACTAAAGACCACAATGTGCCAGCAGTTCTTTAATCAACTGGCTATCAGTGCTGAGAGTTTTAATGGAAAGTTAAAATCCCACATGGATCGCTATATTGCGCAGTTCAATAGTTATAGCATTTGGCTATGGCACATTATCCTGATCCAAACGGGTATTCGCCCAGTCAGACATGCACCAGGATTACTCAATCAGTTTGATTTGAAGCGGCGTATATTATGGGTATCTGACAAAGAAGAGCGTCATGCGCAGTCTGATGGCAGGCTCATTCCTCTTAGCAAGTTTTTGATAACTGCTATACAAAACTATATGACTTATATTAAGCAATTTGCCGCCATCTATAATCCATTATGTCCAGCAGCGCCTTATCCTATCAACGACATCTTGCAATCTGAGCGTCCTCTCATTCAGCTCTATAAAAAGAACCCAAAGGGCTTTACTAGCATTACGCCAAGCCAAGTTCGCTACCAGTTGCAAGACTTTTTTAGTCATCAGGATAATTGGCTGCGTCATCAGCTGAGATCCATGCTTACGGGGCGCGTGCCTGACTATCTGATTTGTGCCCTTTATGGTCATGAGCATCCTGATCAGGAATTTATGCATCCGATGTCATCAAGCTCTATTAATCAGCTGCACCAGCTCAGTTCCCATTTAGATGCGATTGCTACAGACCTTCACTTAAAACAAATTGAGGTTCGCCTATATGGATAACATTAGCGCTCATAAAATGCGACAGCTGAATAGAGAAGAAGCTAAAAACAGTATCAAGTATGATGCTAAAGCCCTAATTAAAGAATATATCAATCAATATCCTATGCAATCGCCTTGTGAGCTGCAGCATCATTATGAAGCGATTAACCAGTTACTAGAGGAGAAGTTCGATACCGCTCAAAACTTTCAATTGGCGCGGCGCGGATTTTTAGAGTTTATTCGTGATTATAATAAAGCTCACCAGATATACCTTAACGAGCCTGTTGTACCGATACTGGCGACTCGTGAGCGCTTGACCATTAATTATGATTGGTTTGTGAATGGGTGCGCTGTGGCAGACAGTAGCGCTATGATGATAGAGTCTTGGCAACGAAAACGGCGTTTTTCAATGAATGACTTGGTTGAGGGATTATTATATTGCAGCATCATGTATGGCGGTATCAACGACATTGAGGTGTTAAAAGCGCTCTATGATTGGCTATTTGGTGAGCGCCGTATATATAAAATTAACATGTCAGCGACTGATGAAAAAAGCAGAGTAGAATGTTTGGCTATAATACCGCTTAGCGTACCTGATGATAATTATGGAACTACGCTAGATGACAGCGAAAGCTTACATCGTTTTGTTGATTATATTCCCGATGATATGGGCCTATGTTTTTTATATGCTCTAAAGGATAAAGAGTTAAACACTGCCAAGATAAAGCCATTTAATACCATAATCAACGATATCTCACAAACGCTTAAACTCACCAATAAAGATATCGATCGCCCGCAGCACTCAATGCTCATCAAATATGCCAACTACCACTGGCGACAGCTAGAGGGTAGTCTAATCGATGGTGCGCTAGCCGTGGTGAAACAAGATGATATAAAGACAACAGGTTTGCCTACTGAGAAGCTAATCCATTATAACCGAGAGCTCATCAATCAAAACCCTGAGCCACTCGAGTGGTCTGAGCTGTTTGATGCCAGTTATCAGACGGTAGGAAAATCGCAGGACAAGAGAGATGCCACAGTTTATCCAAGCTTTAGCAAAAATCTGATCAAAGAGCTGCAAGATGCACTCAAATTGACTAGAAACGCCGCTATTTGTACTATCACAATATTAATGACAGACGCTAGCCAGCCTAATGCGCGACGCTTGCTTAGCTGGGTATTATCATTGCTCGGTGATAATAGTATTAGACTAAATACTATTAGTAAATATGCTGGCTGTATTGGTCGCGACTGGCTAATGCTGACGTTGGATGAGGATATTGATCAGTGGGAGGGTAATGACTTTGAGGAAGTGTACGAGCAAATTATTCAAAGTAAGGTAAAAGATGGTCGCAAGTTTTCTGTACTGTGCAAGTCGTCAGAGTTTGACGATACATATAGTGGTATAGATAATGATAACCATACTACTGGTCAACCGCTATCTTATCTTGATCGTTTAAAAGACAGTCAGAAATTTACTTATGGCCGTTTGAAAGCATTTCATGATCATCAGCGTATGCACTTTGATGCGCCTTATGTGCATTTTCCCTGGGGTAATAATCGGCAAGTTGTCAAAGCTGAAATGATATCACCGCGCGTGTATAGAGCGATGAGAAGTTATATCCAAACATCAGAGTTAGAGATAGAACAAAAGCAGCTATGTTTTATTGTACTGGCGCTTGCTTATCGGACTGGTATGCGAATTAACGAAATTATTGGTATTAAGGTTAGCGACATTGCAGATATAGGGTTTATTAATGGCCAAGTGGTTGAAGTGCCAAAAATAATCCTCAAGCCCAACCGCTATCGCCGGCTAAAAAGCAGTAGTTCTAAACGGGTGATACCGATAGACAGGCTTTTCAAGGATGATGAGTTAAAGCCCTTCATCGCATTCTATTATCAACAAAAAAGGTTAAAAAGAAATTATTTATTCTCACAAGGCTCAGGTGACCAGCCACTACCGTCCGTATTCTTTAGTAATATGATGAAAATAATATGGGATAGATTGCTGAGTACCCATGATTTCACCTTTCATAGCTTTCGGCATACTGCAATTAGCCAATTGGTCCTGGTGTTAAACGACTCGCCACTTAGAGAGGTGATGACAGATTATGGTACAGCCCATAGTGAATCTATCGTTAGCGCCGTGCTTGCTAATAATAAAGAAAAGGGGATGTGGTTTGGGCTAGCTAGCTTTGCAGGGCATCTAACGCCAGATACTACGTTTGAATATTATATGCATACCGCTCATCTATTGGCTGGATGGCAAATGAGTCAAGCCACACTTGTTATGCCGATAACCGTGTTTGAGATGGTGACAGGTATTGGTTATCAGACGGTGAATAGACAGAATGGCAGAGCTTATAGTCCTAACACCAAACAGGTTCATCTTGATAAAATGCGTGGCTATTTAATCAATAAGGTTGCGAGCAAAGAGTCTCTACTCTCTTATAACAGAACACCAGCTAATACAGATTATGAGCAAAACACACAAAATGACGCAGCGAATACTCGACCGTCTCTATTTGTCCATCCTAGAATTTATGATGTGATTGCACTGTTAGAAGAGCTGCAAAAAACAAGTGTTGATAAAAGAGCGGATCAGTTGGCAGAGGTCGCACTTCAGCATGGTATCGCTGTCAATGATGCTAGACAGATTTACGATAGAGCCAGTCAGATTTTTACTGATGATAGGCTGCTTTTGAGTGCGCCGACGGGACATAAAAACCAAGAGGTTCTAGTTAAAGCGCTTGATCGAGCATATCAGATGTCAATTGATGAGCCTGCTAGACTGAAATCGTTTGTAGGAATATTTACAGGTAAAAAAAACTTAAACACCTCATCGATTCATTTTGGTATTAAAGAGACTCAGCTTAAAATGCTACAGCAGTTCATGGAAGTAGGTTGTCAGCTTATCGATGCCAGTCATTGGCGAATTAGAGCACATAGCGAACAGGCAGTGCGTGATATTAAAAAAGAGCTTGGACTGAATAGCTCAATACGTATTGGTGCTCGTGAGAGTTTCCATGGTTATGAGGTTAGGGTAGTACAGAAAAAGCGGAGAAGATCTGATAAAAATATGGCTATAACAGATGATTATTATTCCTCGTCAGGAATTTTGAAGTATGTGGGATACTTACTTATAATATTAGTTGAAAACTAGATACAGCCTTTTGTAATTCTGAATGATTGCTTTTTTTATGTAGCTTGCAGTAGTTATCAAGCTGATTTATTCAAGTAGTTCGTATGAGCAAGGTGACAGAGTGACAAGCTATATGGTCAACGGGCTAGAAGATGATTTTTGCTCTATATGATTAAAATTTTGTCACAGATAATATTCTTCTAAACACTAGAGAGTATAAGGATTGTCACGTTGTCACGTTTAGAAAAGGTTAGTGTATACGATAAATGGAATACCTTACCTCGTTAGATGTGGTAGTGATAGGTACTGTGGCAGGAGTAACTCTTAAGTGACTACTAAAAAATAATACTAACAATGAGAATAATAACTTTAACTATAGTAATTAGCCTCTATCTAAGTGTTAGTTTCAGTTCAAAGCCAAGAAAAAGGAATTGCAATTAGATTTTAAGGTTTTAACCAAATAATAATGCATCGGCTATTTACTCGAGATTTATAACTCATAAAGTATCATCTTATTAGATAGAGCGTGAATATTTAATAGCTTTTGATATATTCACAGTAGCGGAGTATAGGTGGTTTTAGCGTGACAACGTGACAAGGCATACACTGTGTGGCGTACAGCTATTTTTATCCGCGACTTTTTAATACCTTTCACCGGTTACGATATGTTAAAAGGTAGGTAGCTAATAGCTTTCACGTTGTCACGTACGTAAATCCCAATATCTTCTCGACTACCTTATAAAAAATAAGATTTAAGAAGTTAACTACAAACTTTGCATGTTGAGGTCTTGGCTATATTTTTAGTAACTAAACTCTAGTTAGTTAGGCTCTCAAAAATACTAAAATGTATGTTTCTAACACACTGAAACTTGCAGAAATATCTATCCATTAAACTAACCTAACATTTAATTTGCGATGACCATTCAAGAATCTAATAATACTCCTTAATATAAGCATAAGCTCGATCGAATAGTTCTTGATCTTTGTGTAGCTTGTACTTCAAAAGTGCTTTACGTAAGGATTTTTGTACCTCACGCTCGCCAGCGCTAGTGGTTTGCCAGCCAGGAAAGCGCACAATTCTCACGATGGCATCAATATCAACAACAATGCGTTCGACCACCGCTGGTGTTTGATCTGTTTTCAGTTCTAGAAATAGTTCAGACAAAGCCGATGTAGGTGATTTCTCTTGGACCTCGATTTCTAGCTCTTTTTCTGCTTGAACGGTTTCTTTCGCAATTTTACAAAGCTCTTTTACAAAATCAATGGAAGCTACTAAACCTTTTTCAGCTTTATCTCGTAAAGCCTCAAGGCGTTCACTTAGAGACTTAAAAGTAGGCAAGTCGCCTGCACCCTTAAAGCGCTCAACTAAAGCTTTCTCTAGTTGCTTTACTTTTTTCGGACTAGGATTATTGAAGATATCTTCGATGATATTTGCATCCATGACAAATTCATCTAAGACATGCACACTACCCACATGCACGTTGTCATGGATCAATTTGGTAGTCTGTGCACCCAGTGTCAACCAAAGCAATTTACCGATACTGTCAGAGGCGGGCTTGACCGACTCATACACCTGAGCCAGCCATTTATAATCTTGGTTATAGTTATCTAACACTGAATCCGGTGATAACGACTCCCAAAGCTTAAATAGAAACTTAAAGTCCAACGCAAAAGCATCTTTCTTTTCATTATTGGCTATAGCGTTCTGTGCTGCTTCTAGGCCCTCAAAGCCTTCTAAGGTTCTATCTACGCTTTCAAAGTGAGACAAGGCATTGTGCATGGCTTGTGGGAGCTGTTCGCGCAGCTCTGATAGGTTAGTAATGATTTGCTGTGCACCTAGCTCATCAAACTCTAGCGCTTTTGCTGCATCATCAAACACACCAAAGTAATCAACAATGCAGCCAAAAGTCTTGCCTGGATATAGACGGTTGGTTCGGCAAATCGCTTGTAGCAAGGTATGGTCTTTCATGGACTTATCTAAGTACATGGTCTGACAAATAGGCGCGTCAAAACCTGTTAAAAGCTTTGCGGTAACGATAATAAATTTAAGCTCTGAGCTAGCGTCATTAAATTCATCAACAATTTTTTCTTGTTGGCTCTTGTCTATACCCCATTTTTTCTTAAACTCATAATCATCGTTAGCGGTAGTAGAAATAATCACTTTACTGGCCGCTTCAGGAAAGTGCTCATCCAGTGCCTCTTTATATAGAACGCAAGCATGACGATCTGGCGTTACTATCATTGCTTTAAAGCCGTGAGGCTCTACTTTTTCCATAAAGTGGATAGCAATGTCTTCAGCTATTCTAGTAATACGCTCAGGCGACTTTAAGAAGGCGGCCATTTTGGCTGACTTCTTATTCAAAGCATCAGCGTCTTCATCGCTTAACGCTTGGCTTTCTTTAAAGTCAGCAAAGGCTTTATCAAGTGATTCTTTATCAATATGCACATCAACCAAGCGTGGCTCAAAATGCAAGGGTAGGGTGGCTTCATCACGAATGGAGTCATGGAAGGTATAGCGACTCATATAGCCGCCTTGGTCTTCCTCGGCACCGAATGCCCAGAACGTATTCTTATCCGCTTTATTAACGGGCGTACCGGTTAAGCCAAATAGAAATGCATTAGGTAATGCAGCGCGCATCTGACGACCTAAATCCCCTTCCTGTGTACGGTGGGCCTCATCTACCAACACGATGATATTATCGCGGGTATTCATATTAGGTTTGGCATCACGGAACTTATGAATAGTAGAAACGATTATTTTGCGGGTGTCACGCTCAAGCATTTGCTGTAATTCTCTAATACTTTCGGTGCTTTCTACGTTAGCAATATCCGCAGCGTTAAAGATGCCGCTTATCTGCGTATCTAAGTCGGTTCTATCTACTAGGACAATAACCGTTGGGCTTTTTAGCTTTGCTTCACGGCGCAGTTTTTGTGCGGCAAACACCATCAGTAAGGACTTACCTGAGCCTTGAAAATGCCAGATTAAGCCTTTTTTGATTTTACCTTCAACGACACGCTCAACGATTTTATTCGCGCCTTCATACTGCTGAAAACGCGGTATTATTTTCATTCGCTGCTTTTTCTTATTACTGCTGAACAGTGAGAAGTTACGCATGATATCGAGCAGGCGTGCAGGGTTAAGTAGATCTTTTAACTCTTTAGCCACTCCACCTAAACCAAAGCTTCTAGCAATAGCATCGTCATCATTACTTAGACGCCAAGGTGCCCAAAATTCTAATGGACAGCGTACAGAGCCATAAAAGAACTCTTTGCCTTCAGTAGCAAAGGAAAGGATATTAGGTACAAATAACTGTGGCACAGCATTTTCATAAATATTGTGTATTTCATGCGCGCCGTCTAGCCAGCTAACAGAGGGGCGAATAGGGGTTTTAGCTTCGCCGACGACGACAGGAATACCGTTAATTATCATCACGATATCGGGTATTTTGGTCTCTCTATAATGAATACGAAACTGGTTGGTAATGACGTATTGGTTATTATCAAGGTTTTCAAAGTCGATTAGGCGAATAGACACATGGTGATTATTCTTACCAAAGGGCATGGTCTTTTCGCCCGTTAACCACTGGAAAAACTCTTCGTTGGCTTTGACTAAACCGACTTGGTTCACCGAAATTAGAATAGCGCGTAAAGCATGAATGACTTCATCAGCCAAAGCAGGATTCGCTTGGATATCAGGGTTTAAGCGCAATAGTGCCGCTTTTACTTGCGACTCAATCAACACCTCATTAACACTACGACCAAGCTGCTCGGCGGATTGGAATTGCCACTGGGCACTATACTGACTGCGAGGCTCATTAACCTGGTTGCTCTCATGAGAAGCATTTAAATTAAGGCCACTCATTTGATTGATGATGTAGTGCTCTACGCTGTTTAATTCATTAAAAGCCATTCTAGTAGTCCGTTACTTAGAAAAAATATGTTTTAACATCTCGATTAACACTTCTCTTCCAGATTTCAAAGAAACAATTATTGAATTTATTGTTTCATCAAAAGATAGCATTTCTCTTACAATTTCTTCTTGTATATAAATCGGTAGTACTGGAATTTCCAAGTTACCTATTCTAGTAGTGTTTAGATTAGGTTGATCGGCCCCTGCGGCGATGCGGTTTCTAAGGTGATCTGTAATCGAATCTAAAAAATAATAAAGGTATTCCTTTTGTAGACCTTCAAGTTCAAGAAATGCAGCTACGCCGTCATTAGCGCCTGCTTCGAAAGTTAATATCCTGGGTACTCCCAGTGAGTAGCCACTATTTGAAAGCAATACTGTATTAGGTGGTATTATTCGAGTTTGCTGAGCTCCCTTTTCAGTAAGGCATGATTTAACCTGGTCTTTAAGTAAAAACGGTGACGTATTCTTTGTGAGACTCCCAACAGTAACCCAAGGCAAAAAACTTCCATTAAAGAGCTCCGGACTTCCTGCAGGTCGGGGTGATGAGCCTCTTACAATTGAAGCGAAGTTTTTCAGTTTTTCAGAATGCCACTTATTTCTCACGCACTCGTCAGAGGATATTTTAGCTTGAAAATATGCTTTTCTTGCTACTAAAGCTTTACTAAGCAAGCTTTCAAGCATTTCTAAATTTGTGTTTTTTGACCATAAAAGATCACTAATTCGTTTTTGCTCTTCAATAGGTGGAAGTTTAACCTCAAAAGCTGCTAAATCCCGCCACTTGACACGTTTTGACATAGTGCCTTCTGCATTAGAGTTAGCATAGGTCCAAAGAGCAGGAGAATTTACTATAAATGCCAAAAATCCAGGTTCTATTAATTCATGGTTTTCACGTAAAACAAAAGCATCACCGGAACACACTCCATCAAAGTTTACTAAGGACGCTCGTTTTAAATAAGCATTTCTTCTCGCGAAAAGGATATCGCCTGCTTTAAAAGATTTTGCTGCTGAAGTTAAGTTTTCAGTTGATTCAAAGTTTTTAACATTCAAGTCACCCGAAATAAAGTTCTGGAGACCTACGAATTTTTTTAAATCAGATTCTGAAGGGTGATCAACCCTCTCTGAAATTTCCTCAGCAATTTCGCCAAGGCGAAAAGTATTCCATTTCATATTGTCGATTTTTAGGTTTATAACTTTATTAAGCATTTTCATTGCCTTTATCGAGAGCTTCAAACAGCTTACTAACGGATACTTTCAAATCACTAGCTTTATTTTCCCAATCAGACAAAGCCTGACCAAATCGTAATCCTACTGACTCTTTATCTTCCACGAAAAGCTGGACACTTAATCGGGTGTTTTTATCAGCTAAAATATCCTCGTTTTTAATAACCTTTGAAAAGCCAGAGAGAGTTTCATAGTTTAAATAAGCACTATGTATTTTCTTAATATGATGCTCATCTAAATAACTTATTGTTTTCTCCTTTCTCACCTCATCAACTGCTTGAATAAAAAGTACATTCCCTTTTCTATCTTGCGTCTTATTATTATTGGTTATTAATAAGCATGAAGTCATAGATGAGTTATAAAAAAGATTAGGACCTAAACTAATTACACATTCAACTACATCATCAGAAATCATTTCCTTACGTATTTTAGCTTCGAAATCTCGGAACAATACTCCATGTGGCCACAGAGTCACAGACCGACCGTTCTTTAAGTCCAAACTTTTTTGAATATGCTGCTGAAAAGCATAGTCTGCACAGCCTTGCGGCGGTGTGCCCCATAGATTCCTACCATAAGGATCATTCTCAAAAGATTTTCTGTCCCATGACTTAATCGAATAGGGCGGGTTCGCCAATATTACATTGAACTTTTTTAGCTCACCGTTCTCTATTAAGCCTGGGTTGGCCAAGGTATCGCCACGTACAATCTCAAACTCTTCTATGCCATGCATAAACATATTCATGCGGGCAATGGCTGAGGTGAGTAGGTTAATTTCTTGGCCATATAATTTGAGGGTACGATATTCTTTGCCTTCATCTTTTAAATGCAGAGCACAGTTAAGCAATAAACCACCGGAACCACAAGTTGGATCATAAACAGATTCGTCTGGCTGTGGGTCCATTATCATGGTCATCAGCTTTACTACCGTACGGTTGGTATAAAACTCAGCCGCCGTATGGCCACTATCATCAGCAAACTCTTTAATCAGATACTCATAAGCGTTACCTAGCTTATCGTCAGGTACATTGGCTAAATTAAGCGTGTGCTGCGAGTAATGCTCAATAAGGTTAGTAAGCATAGCGTCGGATAGGCGATCTTTATTAGTCCAGCTAGCATCACCAAAAATACCTTGTAAGGTGTCAGGATTGGCTTGTTCAATGGCACGCATAGCGCCTTGCAGTGCTTGACCGATATTAACCGTAGTTTCACGAACGTCTTGCCAGCGCGCACTTTCTGGAATTTGGAAATGGTGGTTTTCTGCAAAGGCGGCGTACTCCATATCGCCATCTGATTCAGCCAATGCTTTTTCAAACTCTTCATCGTAAACGTCAGAGATACGCTTAAAGAATAGTAAAGGAAAGATATACTGCTTGTAGTCGCCAGCATCAATGGTGCCGCGTAAGGTAGTGGCTGCGCCCCAGAGGTACTTTTCTAGTTCTTGTTGGGTCATCATACTGATGCTTCCTCTATCAAACTTGCTTGTTCTTCAACATCCCTAATAATTTCAGAGGCATTGATATCTCGACCTTCAGCTAAAATGTGTATTGCATTCGCTACATAAGCGGCTCTTTTAGCAATAAATTGAGCAAAGTCATTTTTGACCTTATCCGCTTTTTCTTCACCAGATAAACCAGTGTAGTCCCCACACTTTAATTCATCCAACGGTATTAGATGTGATTGCAGGCGTGCATTGACGATATCCTCGCTGGTCCAGTTATAACGTTCTTTCAGGTAACTGAGTGGATCTTTACTGCTGATATTTAAATTAGTTTTATCGGTAATTAGTGCACAGTTCAGTGCAAAGTAACTTTCCGTTCCCACTTCTTTTAATAAGGCATCAGGGAACACATGATGATAATGTCTGCGGCCATCAACAAGTTGTTGTCTAGTTAGTGACGAACCATCAGCAAAATCGTAAGCACCTAGTTTGCTAAACACAGCCATGATACCTCGACCGCGAATATTCTCGCGTTTTGGCCAGCCAATCCGCTTTAACTCATCATCAATTGCTAGTGGATATAAATCACGATTTAAAACTTGAACATCATTTTCAGTATAGAGGGAGCCATCTGCTTTAGTTACTGCTGTAATGATATTTCTAAGCATTATGAAGTCGTTAAATGCATGAGAGGCGGCAGCGTTTTCATAACGGTCTGTAAAGAAACTAGACCAAAGATACTTTTTAAGTAATATTTCAAAGTTTCCTCTAGAGTCTAAATTTTCAGGTATATCAACATATAATGCAGCAATCACAGCTAATACTGCATTGGTGGGTAACCTAGCACGGTCATAAATAGCCTGGCTTTCCATAAACGTTGCCATTTTAGACAGGCCTAGAGACATCCTATCCCAGTTATCGACCATATCTTCTTTGTTCATATCCCACATGCCACGCTGATTCGGTAGCTTCCCTTGTATTAATGCGGAGGTAGCGAGTATTAAAAATGGCAATTCAAAATAATGCTTAATTGTTGGGTATTTTTGGTCTAACTCATTTTGATAATCATCTAAAGAGACGCCTTTAACGCCTTCTATTTCTGCGCGAATAATATCGTACTGTGATAAAGGTTTGCTGTTGGTATTCATGTTAATAAATACTTGTAAAGCGGTTTCTTTGCTTGTTTGTGAAGGCAGTGCAAGATACGGAAGATTAAAGTGCGTAATGACTTCTCTAAAGTCCCTTATTTTGTTTTTTAGCTTCTCTTGTTTTCCCATCCATTGCTTTAATAGGGCTTTGTAATCTTCTTCATCAATACTTGGTTCTGAACTTGATAATGCAGAATCAATCCACTCTTCAATTTCATCAGAAATATCACCAGGTCTAAACAAGTTCATGGGTATTAGGCCACGTTTTAAGCACTCACTAGGCTCATCCACCCACAACGGCATTCTGTTACCATTTTTATTTATCCAACGACCTTTATACCAAACTTCCGACTCATCTGTTTTTTCGTTTTCGGGCACGCTTTCATCGTAAGCGTTTAGGTATAAAAAGTAATTAATATCCTCATAGTTATTGTGCAAAGCTCGCCACAGCGATGTTAAACGCTGCTGGCCATCTAGAAGGTGCTCAGTAACACGCCCTTGGGTTTCCGGAGCAGTAACTAAATATCTTGATACAAACTGCTCTTTATCGACATCAAGCAATAATGTTACGCCTAGCGGTAGATTTTTGGTAACCGTATCTAGCAGGCTGCAAACTCTGTTTTTATCCCAAGCTTGGTGTCTTTGAAAACGAGGTAGTTTTATTTCACCACTTTGAATTTTTTGAAACCAGACAGAGACCTGTCTGTCTTTTGCTGAGCTAGATGGCATCTTCATTATAAAAATTCCTTTAATATCGCTTTAAACTTTTCTTCCGCTTCAAGGCTGGCTTGCCATGCTTCTTTTAAATCAGCCATAGCTTCTTCAACAGTGGGCAGGTTGTCTTCTATGATTTTCTCTACGTAGAGTGGGATATTTAGATTGAAATCGTTTTCTTTTAAGTCTTCAAAACTGGCTACCTTAGCGTAGTTCTCGACATCTTGGTAATCGCTATACCATTGATATATTTGCTGAACGTGTTCTGGTTCTAGGTGGTTTTGTGCACGGCCCACACGTATTTGTTCAGAGGCATCAATAAATAGAACGTTTCCTTTTTTATCGGCATCTTTGTTTTGTTTGAAGACCATGACACATGCGGCTAACTGTGTGCCGTAGAATACATTAGGACCTAAACCTATGACGGCTTCTAAAATACCCTGCTCTAGTAATGCTTGACGGATTTTACCTTCAGCACCTTTACGAAATAGGGCACCATGAGGCAATACCACGGTCATACGACCTGTACTGTTCATGGATTTAACCATATGCTGTACCCAAGCCATGTCGCCATTACCTTTAGGTGGCACGCCAGCAATATTGCGTCCATAGGGATCATTAGCCCAATTATCCGCGCCCCAATCTTTGAGTGAGAACGGCGGATTAGCTATGACACAATCAAAGGTTTTTAAACCATCGGCTTGGAAAAAGGCAGGCTCGCGTAAGGTATCACCACGCAGGATTTCAAAATCTTCTATGCCGTGTAAAAACATATTCATACGTGCAATAGCACTGGATGTCAGATTTCTTTCTTGGCCATAGAGTTTAAGCGTACGAAAGTCTTCGCCGTTATGTTTCAGGTTATCGACACACTCTAATAGCATACCTCCGGTCCCACATGCAGGGTCATAGACAGATTCACCTTCGTGCGGATCAAGAATAAGTCCTAGCAAATGCACTACTGATCGCGGCGTGTAAAACTCACCTGCTTTTTTATTGGTTAGGTCAGCAAAGTGCTTGATTAGATATTCGTAGGCGTTACCTAACATATCTGGATTAGCATTTTCATGGCCTAAACGATACTGTGAGAAATGCTCAATCAGATCAATCAATAGCTTATCTGGCAGCTTATTCTTATTACTCCACTGAGCATCACCAAAGATACCGTATAAAAAGCCTTGGTTAGCTTGCTCAATGCCGCGTAGCGCCTGTTCAATGGCTTGGCCTACATTAGTGGTCGTTTCGCGCACATCATTCCAGTGACAGCCTTGTGGTATTTCAAATCGGTGCATTTCTGGCATAGATGCGTATTCGATATCACCGTCAGACTCTTCTAGTGCCTGTTTGTATTCTTCGTCATAAACGTCGGAGATACGCTTGAAAAATAAGAGGGGGAAAATATACACCTTGAAATCTGAAGCATCGACGGGACCTTTTAGGATCCAAGCAGCTTTTGAAAGGTATTGCTCTAACTGGGACAGTGATAAGACTTCACTCATTAATAGATTCTCTCAATAAAGCAGGTATGGATAAAATGTAGTGGTCTGGTGGTTATATCGTACCCAGAGTTTTATCAAACCCCAATAGCACACATACCACCTGAGTATTTCGTAAAACCTTAAAAGCGCTGCTAAGTCAAATCAGAAATGACTTAGCAGCGCTTTTTTGTGCTCGGTTATGCTAAACACACCGTTCTTTGTTCTACTAAAGCTAATAATAGCACACCCCAAAAAATGATGATATTAACACCTAAGCAGTAGAGTTCGCCTAATCTGTATGTACTGATAGAAGTCAGTATATTTTATATAAAATACATTCATAGTCCTTACAAAATAACCCGCTTAACAATTAATCACCATTATATTGAGACAAACAATTGAATTTAGAATAGTACATAACCTAGAAAATAAATCACTAGGCAGTCTACTATACTTGTCTTAATGATAATAAATAGTAAGCGAATGAATATGACAGCGGCTTTAATTGATGAATACGCTCCTTACACTAGAGCGATAGCTCACGCCTGCGCTATCACCTTTAAAGGCAATGCTAGAAACAACCTCCAACAAGACGCATTTTTCTTTTTAGACCATTGGTATCAAGAGGATTTAGGGGTGATGGCAGTGACATCAGTACAAGCGCCATTTTGTCTTGCTGTATCAGACGGCGTTGCCAGCTCTAACCAGTCACAGCACTGCTCAAAGGCAGTGGTCAAAGCAATTAAAGCGCTATGGGATGACAAACAAGCAAACGTCCAAAACATGACCTCAGATCGTATGTATCAACAACTGAGTCAAACAAAGCATGCAAAAAAACGCTATGGCGCTGCAGCAACCCTCGCCATGATTGTCGGCACATTAAAGGATGACAATTCAATCAATATAAACATCAGGCATGTTGGTGATAGCCGCGTATATAAGCTAGGTAAATATGAGAATGAATGGCAGTGCTTAACTCGTGATCATAATCTATTGAATGAGCTGGTAGATGAGCAAGCGAAAGATGAAGATCGCCAAGTAGAGTTTACGGAGTACAATCGCACAGGTATGGCTGGAAGCTTGTATAGTATTACTGAGTGCTTTGCATTGGCAGTGAATAGCGATGACCCAAGCAGCGAGCCACCTAACAGTACAAAACAGACCTTCACGTGCAATCGGGCGATAGTCTCGTTGTCTGTACTGACGGTATTCATGACTTAGTGCCAAGTAATGAATGGGCGCTTATCGATAATCAAACGGATTTACAAGAGTGGCTACAGACGCTTAGACAGCAAGTTTATGACTCTGATGGCAATGCTTATGATAACGGTACAGCCATTGTGGTACGGTTTGAATAATTGTCTTATGACAGTTCATTTCTAAGATGAAAATTTGATAGATTCAATAACCTATAGAGTAGCTCATATGTCTACATACCCAATAGCAACCTACAACAAATCAACCCGTCTGTTTGCGCTCTATCAGCGTTTGCCACGTAGTAAAGACAAGGCAATATCGCTCACAGAGCTAATGAACGTTTATGGTGATAACCCTGATCATTACACAAACGAGCGCAAAAACTTAGAGAACGACCTAACAAGTCTCAATCAAATATTTACCGATATTTTCCATAGCGATGCTTTAATCAGGTTGCCAGCTTGGAGTCAGAATATCAGCGGCAAGACCGCACGGTTTTATATTGAGCCAAGTTTTAGTATCGATATCATCAATGAGCAAACGGTATTCTTTTGGCAAATGCTTGCTAACTATACCGCCAACTACTTACCAGCACCCTTTAAGCAAAGTATTAGCGATAAGTTGAACCAGTTAGATCGCCAAGACAAGTACAGCTTCAATCAAAGTAGTCTGGGGCAGTGGAAAGACCATCTCATTATTCTGCCTAGTATCGTACAAGCACCAAAGCTTGATAGTGACGTGCTGGCTAGCATTCATCACGCGTTGTTGCAAAACAAGCAGCTTCAAATTAGCTATCAAAATAAATGGCGTAACAATCCTGCCGTCAGAGTAATCTATCCTAAAGGGCTCGTTTTTATTGACAATATGATGTACCTCACTGGGTTTGATCCAACGGACGATCATATCGATGATAATGTCTTATTAAAGGCGCACCGTAATTTTGCGGTTAATCGTATTGAAGCAGCTGAAGTAACAGAGCAGTCGGTACCGGACTGGGTAGAGCGCAATGCTTTAACTCTTGAGAATCTACGTAAGCTAGGAAAGTTGGAATTGAATAATTGTTTAGAAATCGGACTGGTTCTAAAGGTGCAAAAATATGCCTGCCAGCATTTATATGAGCGGCCGTTATCATCTACTCAAACGATTACGGTTATCAATGACACTTGGAATGAAGTGCACGCAACGGTTGCGAATACTCAGCGTCTGCAAGATTGGCTAGTAAGTATGTCGCAGTTGGCAGTAGTGGTTGAACCGCTAGAGCTAAAAAAAGCTATTCTTAAGCGTTTAGAAAGCGGGATGGAATTATATACAAAATAGTTGATCAAGCATTTTGCCAAAAGTACTAAAAAACAGATATATTTTTCTAATGTAATCAAGGAGTCAGAATGACCACAGCTAACTTATTCAAATTTGTTACCTCTGAGCTATCACAAGACGCTCTGATATGATAGCTTCTGTCATGGGCAGACCAAGACTAACAAACAGTAATTGATACACACAAAGCACGAAATAAGATAGTAACCAGTGTATTGGCGTTGTTCTTCACTAGAGAGAGTAAATCATCACCAAGTAGCATTGATAAAATAGTGGTAAAACGTCAATTAAGTGATATTAATGTTCTTTGCATTTATTATTGCCTGTTTTATCATCAGTGATGACTGGGATGAGCAGGCGCTACTTGAGCTGAAAGAGAAAGCAGAGGTTGATGTTTTATTAGGTTTACAAACAGATGACCACGACCATGAAAGCTTAGATATTATAGAGGCGGTTATTAAGTTTCAGCTAGATGAAGTAAGTGATGTCGTTGAACTGCTTAATGTAAATTCTTCAAGCACTATTATCGGTATAGATGTAACAGATGTTAAAAGACTATTTAAGTGTGTGAATGCATTCAAGTTAATTCAAGTAGGCGAGATAGATGACTCTGAAACAAATATGATGATGTCAAAGACAGGTAAGCCAATTTATCAACTGATTGAAGATCGAAATACTAACGGTTTGATTGTTGGAATGGTAAAGAGTCAAAGTCTGTCATTGGGGGATGTAGCTTATATATCAGATGCTATTGAGACTCTACTAAATAATTAGAATGCATTTATATACCACTGTTCAAGTATTGCTGATGAGCCTGATTCTTTCCGTTTAAGAGTAATTTATGCTCAGAGTTAGGTAAAGGTTTAGATATAAGCGTTATGAGCTATGCTGAAAAACACCATAAAGGTAAATAAACTTGTTAAACTAATAATTCGATAAGGATTTTAGCAGTTAATCTGTATCTAGAAGTGTTCTGATTTTCCGGATGGATTATCAGTGCTAAACAATTGGATTAAATAAAATAAAAGAACCGAAACCTGTATCAAACAGATTTCAGTCTCTCGTATATGCTCTAAAATCTATAGTAAATGTGATAGATAACGTGAAAAGGCATCCTCAAAGTCTCTAACATCGTAACCTTTACCTCGCGCTTCGTTACCGCGTAGGTCACGCGTCCTCATATCTTTAGATGAAATTTTGAATCCACTCAATCGTTTAGCTATTTGCCGTAGGGTGATAGGTTTACCATGATTTAAAGTCGACCAGATCATCTCTGGGTCTCTACATAATCCTGCCAGCAAATTCTTACTCAAAAGTCTGTCTGTCCCATGTAGATTAAAAACGGTTTGAATATCAGCTAATAGCTGCTCATTTAAACTTGGTTCTTCACTTTCTAAACCCGATATTTCAATACAAGCTTTATAAGCCTGCTCTAGCCAGTCATCACCAAGTACTAGTGCAATTTTTAGAAGTATTTCCCAGTTATCTTGTGCACGATCATTGATATGAGGAGGTAACACTGGCTTTGCTGCTTTTACCGCTAACATATTATCATCAGACCATCTTGCAAGCTGAGACTGGATAGTTTTAGTGACGTCTATAGGTAATTCACGAAGCCGTTTTTTTGACTCATTTTTCATTTTACGACGCAGAGTTAGAGATATTGATCGATCTATTAATGTGCCAGGGATTTTGCCAATACCTGAGATTGCTTTAGCACCATATGCATTAAACGCTACTGGCTTATTATCATCTCCAACACAGCGTAAAACCTTAGAATGCTCAAGACTGTGCCCTGCATTTAGTATGCCCCGCATTTCTTTATCATCATTAATGAAAGTATCAACTTCATCAATAAATAACGTTGGTGTATAAGCTTCAATGCAACGATACAAAGCTGATTTTGTGATATTAGATGTTGACAGCGACTTTTTGCTCAAAAGGCTCATTAATGTTAATAGCGTACTTTTACCGCAGCGTTTTTCTGGAGCATTGATCCAAGCTATCGGCAACACATCACTTGCTGGTACGAGCCATGTCATTAATATCCATAACGTAGCAGAAACTTTAACTGCATCAGTGCAAGCGATGTGATCCTCTAGTATCTGATATATTAGACTAACTATTAAAGCAATATCTAATACTGGTTCTGAGCTTGGCTTAGTATCAACGACTAAACTTTGAGTGTTTTCATCTAGCTCATTTTTTACATTCTTGACCAATTTATCAAATGCGTTTAATGTTACATTTAAAAACTTAGCAGTATCAATTCGTGCTAGCTGATAATCTAGCTCTGGTAATTTAGCTATATTGTTAATAATAGCTTTTGCTTCCTCTGAGCTAATTTTCGGCACATTTTGTGATAAAATATCTAATGATGGCTGGTCAATGTCATCTTTAGTACTCTTCGAAGGCTGAGCATCTGGCAGGATGCTCAGCTTTTTTATTGGGTCAACTGATTGCTCATCAATTGCCTCAGGAGGTGTAACCTTGTTGTTTTTACTCATGACTATGCCTCCTTATCATTAGAAAACGTAGAATGGCTCTCAATCCATTCTAGAACCTCAGAGTTTCGCCAGGCCACTACGGTTGGAGACAGTCTTATGCTGGCAGGAAACCTACCATCACGACTCCACTGGTGTAAAGTCGTTCTCGAAAATGGTAAAAAAGGAAGGATAGTTTTTGCTCGTGACATGCCCTGGATCGGTAGCGTACTAATTGACTCATTTTTTAGTGACGCGTTACAGTCATTATCGTTATATTGATCGGTCATTTTATTTCTCCATGTGTACTGCAGCGACATGCTGCGGTACGTATGGAATATAGTAAAATAAGATAAGAATGTCATCGCAATTTGCGATCACTAAATCGCAAGTTGCTAATGTTAGCGTTTATAACGCTCATTTGCATCAGCAAAAATGTCTTCAATATTTCTTTGACCAAGTTTCGGAATATTTTCATCTACAATATGTTGAATTAAACCAGATTGAGTTGGCTTACCTGTGCTTTTAGGGCTTTCACTTTTAAAATGATATGCAGAGATATCAGGATTTAGTAACAAATCTTTAAGAACTAATATTAATGAGTAGGCACTATCTTTGACATCATTTTTTGTCTGTTGAGACTGAGATTTATCAAGTTTTTTTCTAAGTATTTCTATTTCTTTGTTTTTTTGACTAATTATTCTGTTTGTATCAGATAAACTATTTCTCAATTTTGGAAGTTCATGACTACTTTCAATAACTGTTATAATGTACTGTAAGTCATTTTTTAAGAATATAAGTTCATAATCATCTTTATTAATAGGCGATAAGGTATAACCTAAAATATTTTTGATTTCATCATTATTGAGATCTTTATCACCAAAATCAGCCTCAATTTTTTCAGGTATAAACATTTTGGGTCCTAGACTGACCTCTAAATTGCCTCCTAGATATGTGACACTTAAAGGTAGCAATCTGAAGACCCCTTCAACTAGTATAGATACTCCGAGATTCTTTGTAGCTCGCTTAGCATTTAAACTGAATAAAAGTTTTTCAATAAAGCGCTTTGTGTTTCTCAGACTTGTACTTGAATCATAGTCATGAGGGTGGATTGTTTCTCCAATTTCCAGGTTGCACATTTGAGTGCTGATAGTGTGATATAAGCTATCTGTGATTTCTTTTATACTTTTTTCTGGAACATCTTCTGCCTCTGTTACAATATCGACTGGACCGCTATAGCTTATATATGGTGTTAGACGATCAGTGTGGATCAAACGTACAATACTTTCGTCTTTACTATATGAGCGGTCTTCTGTTTTGAGAAGTAATTCCCTTACTTCGTCTAAAGTATAAAATAACTCTTTATTATAATTCATATTTTTACCTGTATTTGTCATTTTAAAGACCTGAGGTTTTGTTGGGCATACAAACATTACACCCCTTATTTTAAAGAGCTTACATAATCCGCCCATTCATCCATCATCTTTTGACGGTAATCTAAATGCTGAGCGCCGTTATAGGCTTTACTAATTTTATTTTCTTGCTCATGGGCAAGTTGTAACTCAATGGCTTCATGCATAAAGCCTTGTTCATGAAGTATAGTGCTCGCCAGTCCTCGGAATCCATGTCCCGTCATTTTATATTTATAGCCCATTTGATATAAAGCGTTAATAAAAGCATTTTGGCTGTAAGGTTTGCGAGTTGAAGGGTTGTAGAATACATACTGCTCTGAAAAATTCAGCTCTTTAATTTGTTTTAATATATCTATGACCTGTGGTGCAAGAGGCACAATGTGAGGTCTATCCATCTTCATTTTGTCTGCAGGTATACGCCAAATTTTATCGTTCCAAGCTATCTCTGACCATTCCATGAACCTAAGCTCATTGGTACGTACGAATGTGTAGCATAGAAACCATAAGCCTAATTTGACTGTGATATGCCCAGTGTAGTCATTGATATCTTGTAAGAGTTTTGGCAACTCTTTCGAAGTAATGCGACTATGATTTTTAGTTTTATGCGGTTTAATGGCCGCTGATAAATCTGCTGCTGGGTTTGAGGTAGCCACACCTATACGAATAGCATGCTTAAATATCTGTCCTACTTCTGCCATTATGCGGCGAGCCATTTCATTAGCGCCGCGTGCCTCGATACTTTTACCAATCGTCAAAATATCAGGCGATGTAATGTCGTCGATTAGTTTATGACCGATAACTGGTTTAACGTCACGTGTGTAAGCTGAATAGTTGCGACTAAATGTACTTGGCGCTAAAAAGGTTTTACGGTCTGCATACCAAGTCTGTGCAATACTATCAAAAAGCCTCGAGCCATCTTGCTCAGCGCGCTTTTCTTTTTTCTTGTCTTTTGGGTTAATACCTTCACTAATAAGCTGCTTTATTTCTAGGTTACGCTGTCGTGCTTGTTGTAATGTGATTATTGGGTATTTACCTAAAGTGAGTGACTGCTGTTTACCTTGCCAGCGATAAGCGCTGACCCAAACCTTATTACCTGTATGTCTTACCCACAGCTGTAGACCATCACCGTCACTGTGCTTATCAGGCCGGCTGGGGGTGCATTTTTCGCTTGGAGCTAATTTATTGATAATAGTATGAGTTAATGGCATGTTGGTATATCTCCGTGTTGGTATAATCTATACCAACAAATATACCAATATTCTATATAGTTCGCCATATACCTATATATTCCGAAACTTCTAAAATCCCCATAAAAAAAGGCTTGCCGCATCGCTGCGAACAAGCCTGATTTAAAATATGGTGGGCCCAGTAGGACTTGAACCTACGACCAAAGGATTATGAGTCCTCTGCTCTAACCAACTGAGCTATGGGCCCTAACGGTAGACGCACAATGATACCTGATTTTTTTTATTTTTCAAGTAAAAGTTAGCAAATCGCGTAGAGTATTTGACGGCTTGTTAATAACTGCCACCGGCCAGCGTCAAACTACGTCCACCATCTACCGCGACTATCTCGCCGGTTACATAACTTGCTTTAGCCAAATATAGCACACTATGCGCAATTTCATCAGGCATTCCTATTCTTTGCATGGGAATGGAGCTAACGATGCTTTGTTGTTGCTCATCATCAAGCGCTTGATCGCTATCAGTCTCAGGCAAAATATTGACTCCAGGGGCAACGCCATTGACACGTACATCAGGTGCCATATCGAGTGCGAGAGATTGTACCATCATTCGGTGAGCGGCTTTCGCCATGTTATAGATGGTATAAGTGCTGAATGGCTTATTGTGTGCATGGATATCGAGTAGGCTAATGATGCAACCTTGCCGTGCTTTAAGATAGGGATATAACGCTTGGCTTAATAGTAAGGGCGCTTTTGCATTAGTCAAAAACAATTCGTCCCATTGCGCGTTTTCGATACTACCAAGCGGACTCGGATAAAACCGTGACGCATTATGTACCAGCACATCGAGCTGATCAAAACTTCCTATGATATTTTGGATGAACTGGCTAAGAGCCGAGCTGTCATTAACGATTGCCAAATCAGCGACGATTACCACGGCACTATCGGCTCGATTTTCATTTAGCTCATTGGCTAGGGTATTTGCTGCATTCTTACTATGATGACAATGGATAATCACCCGATAGCCCTGATAGTGTGCGGCACGAATAATAGCGGCACCAATACGCTTGGCGCTGCCAGTCACCAGCATCACTGGTGCAACAGTATTTTCTGCTAAAGATATCTTAAGTTTTTGATTCATAGTTAGGTTTTAATAGACATTGAAGAGTGATTTCTAAGCCATCTTTTCAGAGGGTATTGATGACATATCGTGCGCTTGTAAGTGTTCAATTCTGGCTTGTCGCAATGCAGCACCAATCGCTGGACCTTTGAGGTCTGATTCGATATCTTTGACGCCAATAGCATGGAAGCTGCCTAGAGCTAACATCATCTCACGGTGCTGAGAGGCGAGCTGTAACACGTGACTGGTTACTAGCAGTTGCGAGAGCTTATCAGGCTCTTTATGAGCACTACAGGCTTGAATAAGGTCTATTTTTTCGCTCGGGCTCAACTCGTTTATACGCTTTAATTTTTCGTCTTGTTGCACGAATAAAGTCGCAAACTGAGTTTGGGCTTTTGGTACTTTGGCGGTGTTGCCTATTTCAGTAATGGCTTTTGTGGCAGACATCGTTTCACTGGGTACTAAACCGAATAACGCCGGATTAAGGCTCGACAGTAATAACGCCCAGCGTTGTGATAAGTTCAATTGCATTTGACCCGCGAAATATAGTGCGGTCTGTACCTTCTCTCTTATGTGACCGTTAATGCTCCACATCTGATGTAAGGGCGCAAAGTATTCTGTTAAAGCATCGATTTCGAACAGTTGCTGCCAGTATACCTGAGGAGAGACCTGCATCATTGCAAGGCTCGATTCTTGCCAAATGCGCTCGCTACTTAAATGTGTCAGTTCGCCCGAGCTGACCAACTGACGCATCAATTCCAGTGTTTCGCCAGCGATGATAAAGCCCAAGTCATAATACCGTCCATAAAAGCGCGCGACTCGCAGAACACGTAATGGGTCTTCGCTAAAAGCACTAGAGACATGACGTAGGGTTTTGCTTTTTATATCATCCAGTCCACCATAGTAATCGACCACTTCGCCACTGATAGGGGTGGCGTCAGTGAGGCTAGTAACTTCGATTGCCATGGCATTGACGGTCAAGTCGCGACGTTGTAGATCGTCTTTTAAGCTGATATCAGGACTGGCATGAACACTAAAGCCTTGATAGCCTTGACCTTGCTTACGTTCGGTACGAGCTAGCGCATACTCTTCATGACTGGTAGGGTGCAAAAACACAGGAAAATCTGCGCCGACTTGTTGAAACCCAGCAGCTATCATCTCAGCTACTGTCGCACCGACGACGACGAAGTCTTTGTCTTTGATAGGACGACCTAACAGTCGATCACGTACTGCGCCGCCGACGAGATAAACTTGCATAATATTCCCTAGGTATTGACCCAATTGGCATTCATAGCATGAATAGAAGTGGTACTGAGCAAAAAAAACCAGTCAATGCTTTATTAAAAGCGTTGACTGGTTTTAGTATAGCAGACCGTCGCGATAAATAAATTATAGCGACGGTCTCAATAGTGTACTCATACTATCATTGAGCTTCGTCCTTTAAATCCTGAGCTTCATTCTCTAGATCTTGAGCTTCCGTCACGGCAAGCGCAGTCATATTGACAATACGGCGAGCGGTCGCTGATGGCGTTAGGATATGGACTGGTTTATTCGCACCGAGCAAAATAGGACCAATAGAGGCGCTACCAGTTGCTGTTTTGAGCAGGTTAAAGGCGATGTTTGCTGAATCAAGCGTTGGCAAGATAAGCAAGTTTGCGGCACCTTTTAATGGGCTTGATGGCATATCTTCTAGACGAATCGCTTCGTTCAAAGCAGCATCACCTTGCATCTCGCCTTCAAAATCAAAATCAACATTCATATCGGTTAGTAATTGATACACTTTACGCATTTTGACCGCGCTGGCACGGTTTGAGGTACCAAAGTTAGAATGTGATACGAGCGCAACACGTGGCGTGATCCCAAAGCGGCGTAATTGATTAACGCCCAGAACGGTCATTTCAGCCAGTTGTTCAGCCGTTGGATCTTCATGGATATAGGTGTCAGCGATAAAAATATTGCGATCTTGCATAAGTACGGCATTCATCGCATAAAAATCTTTGACGCCTTCTTTTTTGCCAATGACGCTTTGTACGTAGTCTAAATGCAATTGATAATGGCTAAACGTACCACATATCATACCATCGGCATCGCCATTTTCGACCAATAGTGAGCCGATTAATGTGGTCTTGCGACGAACATCACGGCGGGCAAGTTCAATACTAACGCCTTTACGCTTGTTCTTCTCATAATAACCCTGCCAGTACTCTTTATAGCGTGGGTCGTCATCTTGATTGACGATAGTGATGTTCACGCCATCTTTTAGACGCAAGCCCAGTTTTTCGATATTGGCTTCGATAACTGAAGGACGACCAACCAAGATAGGTTGCGCCAGCTCTTCGTCGACGACGACCTGAACCGCAAGTAAGATGTTATTGTCTTCGCCTTCACAATAAACAATGCGTTTTGGTGCGGCTTTGGCACGAGCAAAAATAGGCTTCATGACGAAGGCTGAGTTATAGACAAACTCAGACAGACGTTGACGATACGCCGCAAGATCTGTGATAGGGAGCGTGGCAACACCGGAATCCATCGCCGCTTTGGCAACCGCAGAAGCGATTTCAATGATTAAGTTTGGCTCTAGTGGACCTGGGATTAAGTAGTCACGACCAAAACTTTTCATCGATTCGATGTTTCTAACATTGGTGGTCGGTGTCGCTTCAACGTGCGCCATGGCAGCAATCGCACGTACACAGGCAACTTTCATCTCTTCATTGACAGTTGTGGCACCGACGTCTAATGCTCCACGGAAGATGTAAGGGAAACATAAGGCATTGTTGACTTGGTTTGGATAATCCGAGCGACCAGTTGCCATAATGACGTCTGGACGCACAGCATGTGCCAACTCTGGCATAATTTCTGGTGTCGGGTTGGCAAGGGCAAAGACAATAGGGTCTTTTGCCATGCGACGAACCATATCTTCTGATAAAATTCCTGGCATGGATAGCCCTAGGAACATATCGACATCATCCATCACTTCATCGATAGTAGTGGCGGTCGTGTCACGAGCGTAGCGTTGCTTTGTTTCGTCAAGGTTTTCACGGCTGGTGCTAATGATACCGCGCGAATCTGAGACAATGATATTGTCTTTATTGACGCCAAGTGCGCAAATAATATCTAAGCAAGAGATTGCTGCTGCGCCAGCACCTGAACAGACGACTTTGATATCTTCAATTTTTTTGTCAGTGATAATCAACGCATTGAGCATGGCAGCGGCAACAATGATTGAAGTACCATGTTGATCGTCATGGAATACAGGAATGTTCATGCGTTTACGCAATTCACGTTCGATTTTGAAGCATTCTGGTGCTTTGATGTCTTCTAAGTTGATACCACCAAATGTTGGCTCAAGAGAAGCGACGGCTTCGATGAATTTATCTGGATCATTTTGGGCAATTTCAATATCAAAAACATCGATACCTGCAAACTTTTTGAATAGAACGCCTTTACCTTCCATCACTGGTTTTGACGCCAATGGCCCGATATTACCTAGACCCAGTACGGCAGTACCGTTGGTGATGACGCCGACCAAGTTGCTACGCGCTGTATACTTGGCAGCCAAGGCTGGGTCTCTTTGAATTTCAAGACAGGGTATGGCAACACCTGGTGAATAGGCGAGTGCCAAATCACGTTGATTGGCCAATTGCTTGATAGGCGTAACTGAGATTTTACCCGGCCTTGGGAACTCATGATAATGGAGGGCAGCTTGTTCAAACTGCTCTTTTTCCGTAGTAGGGTTATCCGTATTCAAAGTGATATCGTCATTCATAATAATTGCCATGGTTGGAATAAATTGGAATAGATTAAATGGTGATAAAAAAACTAACGCCTAACCCTCAAAAAACCATGAGATATGATGAGAAGAGGGTAAAGTCACACTAAAAAAATAAGTATCGGCAAAAGATAAGTATCGGCGCTTAGATAGCAGCGAAAAAAAGCAATCCTGCAAAATAGTCATTCTAGCATTATTGGCATTTCACTGCCTAGTCAACAGCTGTGAATTATGCGAATAATATAATTAAATGATATTCATCATTTAGCCCGTTGATAATGCCAAAGATTGGAGTCAAATATCAACCCCATTCCTATTATGTTTCAAAATATTACAGTATAGCAGGCTTATTAAGACGAACAACTAATCGGCATTTGCGGTGCATGAGGCGTAGGCGGCTTACTATCCAGTTCGATAGCGATATCTTGGACATTATAAGGGTTGGCAAGTAGCTCGAACACCCGATTAACTTCTTCAAATTGACCTTGTTCAGCGGCAGTAATGGCACGCTGAGCCATGCTATTACGCAGCACATAAACGGGATTATTCTCTCGCATGCTATCAAGCGCTTGTTTGACAGACACTGACTGTAACTGGGCCAGATAGCGCGTCGACCAATCTTGCCAAACTTTACTTGCCTCATCGGTGAGTCCTGCTGTCAGGGTAGACAGTAGCTGCTGCTCATGAGGATAATCATCTGGTGCTACGAGAGCCAATAATGCTCTAAAGCTATTGGTATAATCGAGTAAGTTATCTTCGAGCAAGGTGAGCCATTCAAAGGCCAAGGTTAAGCTCTCTTTTTCGTGCGGCAGACCGAGCTTACGGCACAGTCCCTGTTGGTAGTGCTGCATAAAGGTCGCCTCGTAAGGCGCCAAACAGTCAGCCAATGTCTCACGGGTGACTCCTTCTACGCGCATAAAATGCGGTAGCCAAGTATTGAGATTCCAATGCCCAATAGCAGGCTGATTTTGATAAGCGTAACGCCCAGTATGGTCAGAGTGGTTATTGATCCACGCCGGATCGAAGCGCTCCATAAAGCCAAACGGCCCAAAGTCTAAAGTGCTTCCTGTAATGGATAAGTTATCGGTATTCATCACGCCATGAGCAAAGCCGATTAGCTGCCAGTCCGCAATCATTCGTGCGGTACGCTCAACCACGGCGGTCAAAAATGCCAACACGGGTGTCTCGCTTTGGCGGCACTTTGGATAGTACGTATCAATCATATAATCGGTAAATTCATTGAGTAAATCAGGGGCGAAGCTGGCAATCCACTCAACGTGACCCAAGCGAATATGACTGTCAGCCACGCGCATCAATGCCGCGCCCGCTTCCATACGCTCGCGGCGTACCCGAGTATCTGAGACCACAAACCCCAAGGCATTGGAAGACGGGATACCCAGCTGAGTGAGGGCATGACCACATAAATACTCGCGAATAGTACTGCGTAACACAGCGCGTCCATCACCCATCCGCGAATAAGGCGTCAGGCCGATGCCTTTAAGATGTAAGTCTTGCAACGTATCATTATTGTCGAGCACTTGTGCCATGAGTAAGCCGCGCCCATCACCCAATTGGCCTGCCCATTGCCCGAACTGATGACCCGCGTAAGCCATGGCTAAGGGTTCAAAATCTGCTGGCAAGTATTGACCACCGAGTATCTCAACCCAGCGCGCCATTAAATCCTCATCATCTGCCCAGCCCAATTGCTGTGCCACCTGCAGGTTGAAGTGACCAATCCGTGGATTTTCTAGCGGTGTAGGAGGTTGTTTGTGATAGAGACGTGTGTCTAGATTGACGTAGGTGTTTTGATAGCGCATACAAGGCTTTCCCATCGGCTGATAAAATCGAATTATAAAGTGAGTAACTTACTATAGCATAGCCTTACCATTGCAGCGTTTCGCTCTGTCCATCTCTTGTAATCTATACCTTCAAATTTTGCCTAATTAATCCTGTCCGATTTCATGCGCCTTGCAGATAAATAAGTGCTGTGAATAAACGCTAAACAAAAAAATCCCTCTATCTATTACAGATAAAGGGAAGGAGAAAAGCAAAAATAAGAAAGTCACATTAACGTCACATTACGGGTCTGCTGTTAACGCTTAAGCGGCTTTGGAGCTGTGACCAATAGAGCGAAATGCTGTCTTTAAATTACTGTTATGCGCCAGTATTTTTTGTTCAACCTTGGCATAATCCTGTTTTAGCGTTTCTTCAACTTCATGCAAGCGATCAGCAAATTCAGTCTTTTTCAGCTCAATGGTTTTGGCTTTTAGCGCTTGCCATTCTTCGACCGTCTGCGTAAAGGCATCGTATTCAAACTTAATACGATCTTGGAAACTCTTCATCGCATGAGGAATATCAAGTCCGTTTGCGGTGGCATTATCAATCTGCTGTTGGGCTTTTTTGAACTGCATTTGCACTTCAGCATGCTTGATGGTGGTGTCGTCAACCGTACGCAATTCACTCGTTAAACCAAGTTTAGATAAGCCAACAATCAACCATTTAGTTGGGTCATATTGCCACCATTTCACACCATTACGATAGTCGTATTGGAAGAAGTGATGATAGTTATGATAACCCTCACCCCACGTAAAGATAGCAAGGAAAAAGTTATCGCGCGCACTATTGGTATCCGTATAAGGACGCGTACCAAACATGTGGCATAACGAGTTGATAAAGAAAGTAAAGTGGTGGGTCAATACCAAGCGCAGTAGACCTGCCAATACGAGCGTGCCCCAAACGTCACCGATTAACCAACCAACTGCCGCAACCATCGCAACGTTGGTAGCCAGTACCCATAAACCATAGTATTTATGCTGAATCTGTAGCACTTTATCTTTGGTCAAATCAGGAATGTTTTTATAATCAAAGCGACCACTAGGATAATTGCGTAACATCCAACCGATATGACTGAACCAAAAACCACGTCTTGCTGAATAAGGATCTTCCATGCGGTCATCAACATGACGATGATGCGTACGGTGGCCCGATACCCAGTCAAAAGCAGAGCCTTGAACCGCAAGGGTTGAGCCAAGTAATAGGAAGTTTTTTACCAAGGGATGGGCTTTATAAGCGCGATGCGACAATAGGCGGTGATAGCCTGCAGTGATACTAATACCGGTCCACACCATAAAGGCACCAAACACGCCCCAAACCGGCGCACTAACTTGATGGGTCATCAAGTACCATGGCGTAATGACGGCAGCAGCAATAGGCGTTGTAATCAGAAAAATCGCTGGAACCAGATTGATGGGCGACTTTTGAAATTCAAGCTCAAGCGGATCGATACCTTCATAGTTAGCGACTGCATTGGCATCTTTATAACCGCTCGTCGTCGCAAACTGCGTATCGGCAGCCTCATCAGTTTTGCTTTTGCCAGTATCAAGCCACGTCTTCACGCGCAGCGCCTGAGTGCCAGCATGCTGTATAAGCGTATCACCCGACTTCATGGCAAAACGCAAGCCCTTAAGTGGTAAGCCTATTACTTTTTTAGCAATCATGTAATATTCCTAATGATATTAATTTCAGCCTCCATATTACCCTAAAAGACTAGTAAAGTGAACAGTTATACACTAGAAAAATATTGCTAAATAACAATAACTTGTAGGAGTTATGGTAGTGATTAACCCAAATAATCCCTTACTTATCAGCAATTAAGTGAAAGTGTAAGTAAAAAGATAAATATGTGTGCGATAAAAATGTATAAATGACTATCAGGCAATTAATTAGCTGGCTTTTTTAAGCCATTTTCAAGCAAGTTTTTTGAAATATGACAAAAAGATAGGTAAGAAGTTCACTTACTTAGCGCGTGAGAAAATAGGTTGGATAATCGGTAATGATGACGTCGACTTGCCACGTAATAAGCTGTTTAATCGTCTCGCTATCATTGACGGTCCACGCGCTGACTGGCAGGTGATAACGATGACAGTGCTTAATGACTGCTTGAGTCAGCAATGGATAGTGAATACCTAGCTGGACGCAGCCAAGTTGCAGGGCAGTTTGTGGTGCGCTTAGCAAAGTTTTAGGGGTGCGAATCAGTAAGCCACGCAGAATATGTTGTAAGGTTTTATTGCGTTGCAGCCGCGCGTGTAATTCGACATCAAAGCTAGTCAGGACAATAGGTAAGCTAGCAATCGGGGTGTCAAGGAGATTACGTGTCAATGCATGTACCAACTGCGTGTAATTGGTACGCTCATGAGTCTTTATCTCAAGCTCTATATAGCTAAAATTGGTCAATGCTTGATATGCGCGGTCTAAAGTAATAAGTGGGTGTTTATCCTGACGATAGCGCTGAATCTCAGCGAGCGTTAATTGATCGATGCGCGATTGCTGACCACACATGCGTTGTAGATTGTCGTCATGGAATACGATTAATTGCTCATCCGCACTCAACTGTACATCAAACTCAACCCCTGCTAAACCTTGAGGATTGAGACGTTGAGCGTGTTCAAAACCTGCTAAGGTATTCTCGACTGCTTCACCACGCGCACCGCGATGACCGAGTAAAAGTGTATTGTTAAGATTTATCATAATGAGGAACTGTCGGCTATTTTTACGAGTAATGATATAGCGTCCAACCGACAGAATCTAACGAAATTTGCAAAATAGTTTTGGATTAAATACCGTCTTAGAGGGTTGTGATATTGAAAAGTAAGCTAATATTTGAAAGTTGTTTCAGGAATAGTTTGTTGCAAGTTTCCGCTAGAATTAAGCCCTTGTTTAAATATTCTTAGCGATGATATAAGTATGTATTTGTTATGTTTTTGCAACCAAACATAGGTTTTGGGCACAATGTAAGACATTATTTGTACAGCAAGGGGTCACACTAATGACCATCTCATTTAAACACCGTATAATAATGTGATTTTCAAATCTATCGCGGCAAGTGTTGCGATCTGAATGTCAAATACTGTCCATCGCTGACGGTAAGAATTAGTAAATTGGGAGCAAATTGAGTATGAGCGCAACAAAAAGCAAGTGGATCAAATGGCAGCACGTCGCCGGTATTAGTCTGATATGTGGTTTGGCCGTGACAGGTTGTGATCGCTCAGATAAAGACGATAGCGCTGAGACGACAGAGGCAACAGTAGAACAGCCAGCAGTTGACGATAATGTCATCACGCCTGCCGTCAGTTGTGATGATCCGATGGTACAAGACCGCTTGAAATCCGCGCTAAAAAACACGCTCAATCAGCAGGCTCAAACGTTGGCTGCCAATTATGTCAATGAGGCAGAAATCAGTCTAAATAGTGGTGTTGTCACTGACAAAATCAATGGTATTGTCATTGACGTACAAAATGCAGCGATCTTACAAGAAGCCAATAACAACGGCATGACCACTTGTCAGGCAAGCGTTAGCATGACTCTGCCAAGCGAAGATTTGTACCAGGCCAGTCAAGTACAAGCAGCCGGTAACCAGCCAAGCTTGCAGTCTCGCTTAGCGCAAAACAATATTCGTATCAATAATAATATGCTCGTTGACGACGCCTTTACTTATGTCGTTGGTACTCAAGGTGGTCAAGTTCGTACCCGTATTGCTGGACAACCGGCATTATTGACTGTGGTGGCAGATGTGATGGCAGGATCTGCATTTAAGTCAGCAGTTGATGAGCAACGTTCCCAGCGTGCCGCTCAACAGGCTGAGCGTCGCCGTGACACTGCACAGAACAATAATAACAACAATCAATCAGCGCCAACCCGTCAGCCAAGAACTGTGACGCCGACGGCCCCTGCTCGTCCAGCTGAGCCTGCTACGCCACCGACTATTAACAATCCAAGTAGTAGCCAAAATAACAGTCAGAGCAGTGCTACAGAAAATAATCAAGCAGCGCCAAGCACTGACACCAAAAAACCGGCAACCCAAACCTCGCCAAAATTAGTACCTAATGATGAGAGCATTGATATGGTCATCATTGAAGATGACAGTGCTACTTATTAAGTCATAAAAACGCAGCAGTTGCTACGTGATACAACTATAAAAAAGCCCGCTACATTAACGTAGCGGGCTTTTTTATAGAACTAACCTTTTTGGATAAGGTGGGATTGCTATAGTAAAACTACATCATTTGCCTTTATGCTATGGGTGACTATTTATCATTAGCAAAATCTTGCAAGACTTGATTGTCCCACAGCACCTCAGAGACTTGGGCAGGGTCGGTACAAAAACGCGCGGCAACGAACAACCAATCAGACAAGCGATTGATAAAGCTAACGGCAGTACTGCGAATCGCTGCTGGACGCTCTTGCTGCAATAGTACCGCTTGGCGCTCAGCGCGGCGGCAAACCGTACGCGCGACGTGTAGTTGACTGACCAATAGTGAGCCTGTCGGCAAGATAAAGTCCTTGAGCGGTGGCAGAGTTGTGTTCATCGCATCAATTTGTTGTTCTAGCCATTCAATATGGCTGGCATTAACGCCTTCATATTCTGGCATGGCGAGCTCACCGCCGATATTAAATAATAAATGCTGAATTATGACCAAGGCTTGAGCAAAGTCTAACTCTTTTTGCTGTTGTAAGCGTTCAGGCAGATGTTGTTGGTTTGCGTTTTCATTATCAGTAGCTTGTGTTAAGTGTGCCCGTACCAAGCCGATGTGTGAGTTGAGCTCATCGATATCGCCCATTACGCTAAATAAATTGTCGGCTTTACTTACGCGACTGCCATCTGCCATACCGGTGCTACCATCATCTCCGGTGCGCGTATATATTTTGCTTAAGCGATTGGCCATTTCTACATCCTTAACGGTTTTTATCATTGAATAGGGTTAGTTGCGCGCTCATTGTAGTATTTTCCAGCCGATTTCGCTAAGATAATGGGTTAAGTTTTATAAAGCGTTTATAAAGCGGTAACTTTCAAGTTTATAATCTTATTAGTCGCGGTTAGTGGCTAATAGTACGATACTCATATTTTATCGTCATCTCAATTTATCTATCTTGTTCTAATTAAAAGGCTTTTATACCATGACCACACCTCTTGCCGATGCGATGTCTCAGCTTGCCATTTATGATTCACTGACGGGCGGTAAACGTCAGTTTGTACCACTTAAAGCCGGGCAAGTAGGTATGTATGTGTGCGGCATGACCGTTTATGATTATTGTCATATTGGTCATGCGCGGATGATGATTGGCTTTGATATGGCAGTACGTTGGCTAACACAAATAGGTTATGACGTTAATTATGTGCGCAATATCACTGATATTGATGACAAAATCATCGCGCGCGCGAATGAAAACGGCGAGGCTATCAGTGCATTGACTGAGCGCTTTATTAAAGCAATGCATGAGGACTTCTCAGCCCTTGGCTGCTTGACGCCTAATACCGAGCCGCGTGCGACTGACCATATCGATGAGATGCAACAAATGATTGAGACGTTAGTTACCGGCGATTATGCGTATGCTGGCGATAACGGCGATGTCTATTATGCTGTAGATAGCTTTGCAGATTATGGTAAGTTATCAAAACGTAATCTCGATGATATGCAGGCAGGCTCGCGCGTTGATGTCGAAAACGACAAACGCAACCCGTTTGATTTTGTCCTATGGAAAGCGGCTAAACCTCATGAGCCGCAATGGGCATCACCGTGGGGTCAAGGACGTCCAGGTTGGCATATTGAATGCTCGGCGATGTCGACCAAGTGCCTAGGCAATACCTTTGATATCCATGGCGGTGGTCATGATTTACAATTTCCACACCATGAAAACGAGATTGCTCAATCTGAAGCAGCGACTGGCTGCGAGTATTCACGTAACTGGATGCACGTCGGCTTTATCAACGTCGATGGCGAAAAAATGTCTAAGTCATTGGGTAATTTTTCCACAATTCGTGATGTTATTGCACATTTTCATCCTGAAACGCTGCGCTTCTTTTTATTATCCAGCCATTACCGTAGCCAAGTAAACTTTTCGGATACGGCATTAGATGAGGCTCATAATAGCCTAAGCAGACTATACCAAGCGCTCAAAGTTGCTGAACAGCAAAAAGGTGAGGAATTGACGATTAATGAGTCTTTAATAAATGACGCTTACAGCAGCCCTGCTGGACAAGATTTTATCAAAGCCATGAATGATGATTTTAATAGTTCAACGGCGATTAGTGTCTTGTTCGGGTTGGCCCGTGATATCAATAAAGCGATCAAAGCTGAAGAGGTAGATACTGCATGGCAGTTGGCGCAGCAGCTCAAAGCCTTGGCACAGGTATTAAATATTCTGCAGCAACCAGTATCACAGTTTTTGCAAGCTGTCATTGGCGATCAAGCGGATAATGGTTTAAGCGATGCGGCTATTGATGGTCTAATCATTGAGCGTGCAGAGGCTAAAGCCAACAAAGACTTTGCGCGTGCCGATGAGGTGCGTGAACAATTAAAAGCGGCGGGCATTGAGCTTGAAGACAGCCGAGCTGGTACGACTTGGCGCCGTGCTTAATAGTGCTGTGTTTAATAGTGCTTTGCTGAATATAGAAGCTATCAACAATAAAGTACGTCAACTAATAAATTAAGTCAGCATTGCGCTGGCTTTTTTTTGTAGACTGCATTAGGTTAGAAACACACCGAGGCCAAGATTTTTCGTATGCAAAACTCCCTTAATTCTCTAAATACGACCCACGTTAAAAACGTCAATCATAACGCTAATGTTATTGAGGGTTCTGCTAGCGATGACAATGTTGTGCGTCATCATAGTGGACTGACATTTTTACTCAGTATGCTCGTCATGTTGTGCAGTGTGTTTTATATTCCAGCAACTGCGGCAACCGGTAGCGATACAACAGTTGATAGGCAAGACACTACAAAAAACCCTGAGATGGCAAAGCCAGAAAACCTGATAGATTATACAGCGCAGAAAATTGATCAATTCAAACAAGACGGCATTAGTGTCTCAGATATTGCAGAAGAAACCTTCAATCCTTTAGACAAGGATGCCGTGCAGCAGGCAGGCATACTGCAAGGAGATACTGGTCTCACTGGTGATTATAACGAAAGCTATTATTCCTTAAACAAGCTAAATGCAGGATTGCCGCCGTTAGCTGAACCACCGAATTTATCTACGCCGCTTGCCACATTAGAGTTTTTTCAGTCAGCCGTCATGAAGCAGCAGTATGACTTGGCCGCTTATGCACTCAATATGAACCTCATTGATGACAAGCTGCAGCGTAATCGGGCGATTGAGCTGGCCAAACAGCTTGATTTTTTGTTGGTTGAAAAGAAGCTGTATGTTTTTGATAAATTGCCAGACCGTCCTGATGGTTTGATTGAGCCACCGCTTGGCAGCACCAACAGTATTCAAGGGATTCCTAGACGCTCCATTCAGCTTGGTTATATCGATTATCGTGAACGTCGCGTACCGATACATTTGGAGCGTGTGCGCATTGATGATAGTGCGCCTTTTTGGATATTTTCTGCCCAAACGGTTGGTAATATCGATAACCTCTATGAGCAATATCATCCTGCAAAGTTTGAGCGTTATTTACCGGCGTGGACAAAATTACAGTTATTTAGTATCGCCATCTGGGAGTTTTTAGCATTACTTATCTTCTTCTCATTTACCATGGGGGTTGGCTGGTTATTGAGTAAAGGCGCAGGCAAGCTCCTTAATTGGTATGTTAGAGATAAAGAAGGCAATCGGCTGGGTACGGTTCACCATAATAGCGTGGAAGATTTGGTCAATAAGCTGACGGTACCCTTGACCTTTACCATCAGTTTTTCCTCGGTATTTACCTTGGTATCGGGCGGTTTTCCTTACTTGGATGCGGTCGCTTCATCGACACGTCCGATCATTTGGGTGGGATTGGTCTTTAGCGCGTTGTGGCTGGGTATTCGAGCGATTAATTTTTTTGCCAATCGCTACAAAGATTTGCAGATTGAAAATCTAGGCGACGAGCAGTTTGATAAAGGTCGTCGTCGCCGTACTTACGTTTCTATATTTCGCCGCATTTTTATCTTCGTCATGATCCTTGGTAGTATTTGGATTGGCCTCAGTGAGTTCACCAATATTCAAGGATTGGGTAAGACCTTGCTGACTTCCGCAGGTATTGCTGGTGCCGTTATCGGTATCGCCGCTCAGCCGATATTGGGTAATGTCATTGCTGGTATGCAGGTTGCCATCACTCAGCCAGTGCGTATTGGTGATACAGTCATGATGGAAGGTGAGTGGACGACGATAGAGGATTTGGGCTATACCTATGCGGTTCTGCAGACTTGGGATGAGCGCCGGTTGATTATTCCAATGCGCCACTTCGTCACCGAAATCGTAGAGAATTGGTCGCATACAGACTCGCATCAAACCTGTGTGATTTATCTCTACGTCGACTATGGCGCTGATATCGAAGCAATCAGGCAACAATATATCAAGCTGGTCAAAGCGAACGACTTATGGGACGGTGAAACTGAGCCTGAAATGTATACAGTATCCGTGTCCGAAAACACCATAAAATTACGCTGTAGCCAAGCGTCTGATAGTCCTATCAACGCTTGGCGGTTGGAGTGTCAGGTACGCGAGCAGATGTTAAGTTATTTATATGCTGAACAGCAAGCTTATCTCCCCGCTGAGCGCTTGATATTTAAAGACACTAGCGTATAAGTTGGAACGGTCAATAGGTATAGTGGACAGCAAGCAAAGTGGCAAAAACAGACAAACTATTGATGTTAAAATAAGCTAACAAATAAGCATGCGATTTGCTTGTTTATTTGTTATAATATGGCGTTATTTTTAAGGGATAACTGAGCGATTAAAGATAAGAGGTTGCAGTATTTGTGTCTTCTTACCACTGATAAATCAATAGCTGTTTTCCAGTGTCTTTGTTTACTGATAAAAAATATCTAATGACAAATAACAACTGGTACATTGCTTATTATCTAAAGCTCTATGATTCAAAGCCTTTCATAAATAAGGGTTGAACGTCGTAAAGTCATAATGGTGATCTTGATTGATTGTCTTAATGCGAAAATCCCACCCATCAAAATAACCACCACTAGGGGTCTGTATGTTACGAATTGTCGATGAAGCCTTTACCTTTGATGACGTTTTATTGTTACCAGCCTACTCTGAAATTCTGCCAAAATCTGCTGATCTGTCCACGCGTCTGACCAAAAGTATCACACTGAATTTGCCATTAATCTCGGCTGCTATGGACACGGTCACCGAATCTGAAATGGCCATTACCATGGCACAGCTAGGTGGTTTGGGTATCTTGCATAAAAGCATGGATATCGATAAGCAGGCCACGCAAGTACGCCGCGTCAAAAAATTCGAAGCAGGAACCGTGGTTGATCCTATTACCGTTCACCCTGAAATGACAATTGGTGAATTATTAAGATTGACTCAAGACAATAATATTTCAGGTGTACCAGTGGTAGAGAAGGGTACTGATAAAGTCGTTGGTATCGTGACCCATCGTGACTGGCGTTTTGAGACCAATTTGTCGTTACCAGTTAGCCATATCATGACGCCAAAAGAGCAGCTAGTCACCGTGCAAGAAGGTGAAAGCAATGAAAATATCAAAAAATTGCTGCATGAGCACCGTATCGAAAAAGTGATCGTGATTGATGAAGACTTTCGTCTGCGCGGTTTGATTACGGTCAATGACTTTGCCAAAGCTGAGAATAATCCAAATGCGTGTAAAGATGAGCAAGGTCGCCTACGGGTTGGCGCTGCTGTCGGCACTGGCGCAGATACGCAAGCGCGCGTTGAAGCCTTAATCGCCGCTGACGTCGATGTTATCGTGGTCGATACCGCCCATGGACATTCAAAAGGCGTGATTGAAAAAGTCTCTTGGATCAAGAAAAATTTCCCTCATGTACAGGTCATCGGTGGCAACATCGCTACCGGTGATGCAGCCATCGCACTACGTGATGCGGGCGCTGATGCGGTAAAAGTTGGCATTGGTCCTGGCTCTATCTGTACCACCCGTATTATCGCTGGTATTGGTGTACCACAAATCTCGGCCATCGATAATGTAGCCAGCGCTCTGAAAGATAGTATCCCATTGATTGCTGATGGTGGTATTCGCTTCTCAGGTGATATGGCAAAAGCCATCGCTGCTGGTGCCTCATGTATCATGGTTGGCTCCCTAATGGCTGGTACCGAAGAAGCTCCAGGCGAAGTTGAGCTATTCCAAGGTCGTTATTACAAAGCGTATCGCGGTATGGGTAGCTTAGGTGCGATGTCAGGCCAAAACGGTTCATCAGATCGCTATTTCCAAGATGCCAAAGATGGGGTAGAAAAACTAGTCCCAGAAGGTATCGAAGGTCGCGTTCCTTACAAAGGACCAGTGGCAGGTATCGTCAATCAGTTGGTTGGTGGTTTACGCTCATCAATGGGCTATACTGGCTGTGCGACTATCGAAGATATGCGTACCAAACCACAGTTCATTAAGGTGACGTCTGCGGGGATGAAAGAGTCGCATGTTCACGATGTGCAAATTACCAAAGAAGCCCCGAACTATCGAGTAGATTAATTCATATTCTGTAGTCCTACTGACGTTGATAATTGCTGACAGACAGTAGGATAGTGACATCAAGATACAAACAGCCAACAATGCCCCGTCATTGTTGGCTGTTTTTTTTGTAAAATACACAAATAGAATATACTGGTTATTGCCTTGCCTACGCGCACGTCTGGCGTTTCATTTTTAGACTTGAGGAACATTTATAATGAGCTACTTTGGCACTGATGGTATTCGCGGAAAATTTGGTGAGTTGCCGATTACCCCTGATTTTATTTTGAAGTTAGGTTATGTGACTGGACTGGTGCTCATAGAAAAAAATGACAATCCTACTCGTAAACCGAGCGTAGTGATTGGCAAAGACACTCGTCTATCAGGCTACGTCATTGAGGGAGCACTTCAGGCTGGCTTTAACGCAGCTGGGGTCGATGTACATATGCTTGGCCCATTGCCAACACCCGCTATCGCGCATCTAACCCGTAGCTTCCATGCGGATGCAGGCGTCGTTATCTCAGCATCGCACAATCCATACTATGACAACGGCATCAAGTTCTTTTCAGCTGACGGCAAAAAACTCACTGATGAGATGCAAGCAGCGATTAATGATAAGTTAAAAGCTATCATGAGCGACTCTAATAGTGGCGATGTACTCATGCCTATTCTTGATCCAGCACAATTAGGTAAAAATAACCGTATCAACGATGCCAAGGGTCGCTATATTGAATTCTGTAAAGGCAGTTTCCCTTATCAGTATGACTTAGATCATCTGACTATCGTTGTCGATTGTGCCAATGGTGCAGGCTACAGCGTCGCCCCAAGAGTCATGCGTGAGCTGGGTGCCAACGTGATTGCTATCAATAATACGCCGGATGGTATCAATATTAATGCTGACTGCGGCTCGACCCATCCGGAGAGTTTACAAAAAGCAGTGCTTGAGCACGAAGCAGATGTTGGTATCGCCTTAGATGGTGACGGCGATCGTATCGTGATGGTTGATGAGGCAGGTAATTTAGTTGATGGCGATGGCATTTTATACGTGCTTGCCACTCAGGGAAAGACGCCTGCAGTGGGAGTGGTTGGTACGCTCATGACTAACATGGGGCTGGAGTTGGCACTAAAAGAGGCCGGTATTGCCTTTACGCGGGCTAAAGTAGGTGACCGTTATGTCATGCAAGAGCTTGCCGCTCATGACTGGATACTAGGCGGTGAACCATCTGGGCATATATTGTGCTTAGACAAAAGTCGTACCGGTGATGCGATTATCGCAAGCTTGCAAGTATTGGCCGTTATGCAAGCACAGAATAAAGCCTTGAGTGACCTCATGGAAGGCTTTGAAATTTTGCCACAAAAACTGGTCAATGTGCGCTTGTCTACCATGCAAGATCCTTTTGAGCATGAAGAGCTGGTCGCCGCTTTTGATAAAGCCCGTGCCACTCTAGAAGGTCGTGGTCGTCTATTGATTCGTCAATCGGGTACCGAGCCAATGATTCGAGTGATGGTCGAGTCAGACGATGAGATAGAGTGTGATGTGATGGCCAATGACTTAGCTGAGCAAATTAAGGCGGTATTGGGCTAGGGCGTGTCTTCAATTCACTCGATAGTCATCTAAATGGACTAAAAATGGCTAAATCTTGCCAAACATCGTCAAATAGCTGGTTAATATCCCAATATTATCTGCGCTATTTTTCTCGTTTGACGGCAATTTATCTCATTTTTATCAGCATTTTTGAAATGAGGACACGCCTTAATAATCTCAACAAATACATCATCAGAAATTGTGATCAATGTTATTCAATCAAGGAAGCAGTATGAGCATGGACTTTACCGATCAACGTCTCTCCTATGAGAAGGGCGCACTTGATCAACAGTCAATACCCGCCTCGCCATTTGAGCTATTAAAAGCGTGGATGAATGAGGCACTAGCACAAAAAGTGCAAGAACCATATGCCATGAGTTTGGCAACATGTGGGGCAGACAACAAGCCCAGTGTACGTATCGTATTACTGCGTGAGATTACTGAGACTGGTATTGTTTTTTATACCAATTATGAAAGTGCTAAAGGTCAAGATATCGCTGAAAATCCCAATGCAGAAGTGCTGTTTTTTTGGCATGAGCTTGAACGTCAAGTTCGTATCAGTGGTTCTATTGCTAAGATTGATACTGCAAAATCCGCTGCTTATTTTCAAAAGCGTCCACACGATAGCCAAGTAGGGGCTTGGGTCAGCCAACCACAGAGCGGTGAAGTGGCCAGCCGTGACGTCATGGAACAGACCTTTGATCAGCTACAAGCTGACTATCCAGACAATAGCCAAGTGCCAGTGCCAGCATTTTGGGGTGGTTATGAGATTACCATTGAGCAAGTTGAGTTTTGGCAAGGCCGTGCCAATCGTATGCATGACCGCATTGTGTATACCCAAGATAGCAAACAGAATAATGCCAGTTGGACAACTAAACGTTTACTACCATAAAGTTAAATGAATAAGTGTAAGACTGATATATTTCAGCTTGTTTTAATGCTAAAAAAACCACTTTAAATCCAGTTATATTGGTATTTAAAGTGGTTTTTTTATGCTGGAGTGTATTCACTATGCTCTATAGTCAAGATATACTAAAAACGCGACGATATTGCTGATATCATTTTTTTGTGACCTCTGTCTGTGCAGGCACAGCAAGCAAGAAAAATGGATATCAGCAGTCCTAATATTTGAATGTTCAACAGACCCTAGTTTTTTGCTTTAATATTGGTATCGACATCGACCGAAACAGACATACCGGGACGTAATTGGGTAAGGGCAGCCTGATTTTGGTCTAAATCAATGCGCACGGGGATACGCTGGGCAATTTTAATATAGTTGCCCGTCGCAGGGTTGGCAGCTGCAGCACTAAATTCACTGCCAGTGGCTGGTGAGATGTTGCTGACATGACCACTAAATTTGGCACCACCCAGCGCGTCAACATGGATGGTTGCAGGTTCACCAATGGCCATATTAGCAACTTGCGTTTCTTTAAAATTTGCGATAATCCAAATGCCTTTGGGTACGATATACATGAGCTGTGTACCCGCACTGACATATTGCCCTTCTTTGACACTGACTTGACTCAACTGTCCGGCTTCAGGGGCGGTGATAATGGTGTTGTCTACATTAATCTGCGCTTGCTTGAGAGCTGCTTCAGCATTTTTTATATTGGCATCGAGCGAAGCGCGGCTACCACTGGTCTTTTTACGGTTTTCACGAGCCGCTTGTAAGTTCGCTTCAGCTTGTTGAACGCCTGCCTGCGCTTGTGCAAGTTGTGCTTTTATATGAGCCACTTCTGCCTTTGATACCGCGCCGATGGCATCTAAACCCTGATAGCGATTGACATCTTCACGAGCACTATCGACACTCACTTTGGCGCTATATAAATCCGCTTCGCGTGCTTCAATCTGTGCTTGGCTGGTTTGTGTGTCCTGAGCATTGCTAGAGCGGTTGGTAACCGCCACTTCAATATTGGCCTGCGCCTGCTCAAGCTGTTGTTGAAACGCGCGATCGTCTATTTTTATTAGTAAATCACCCGCTTTTACTTGGGCAAAATCCTGTACGGCTACTTCGGTGACATAGCCAGATACTTGCGGACTAATAATGGTTGTTTGCCCTTTCACAAAGGCATTGTTCGTTTGCTGCAAAGTCGGGGTAAAAGGCGGTAGCTTCCATGCATATAAAATCAATGCCACGCCAATGAGTATTAAGGCAATCAATAAACCTAGATTTAGGTAGGATTTTTTCATAGGTGACCAGCCAGTGGCTGCCACAATCGGCTCTTTGGGCGGCATTGGTGGTTTATCACTGGTATTTTGGCTATCGACAGCCGATTTATCTGTATTTTTATTTGTATTGATATCCGCTTTTTTATTCGAGTCGGTAGCGGCAATTTCAGGCTCTACTGATTCGTTATTATTTTTTGGAGAGGCAGTTACTTTTACTTTAGCTGTATTAAGGGTCGTATTAAGCAGCGCGTCAGTTGGCGTCTGAGATTTTTGGTTAAGCTCACTGGGGTTTTCTTTGCTCATGACGCGCTCCTAAAGTTTGAATAAATATAACAATTATGTTCGATATTTCGATGATGTTATGCAAGATGGCGAGCAAAAATTAAGGCATTTAAAGCCGTTATTTTCCTTCACGCATTTTGGCAATGACAGCCAGCTCTTTAGCAAGGGGATTACGTTTGTGATAACGGTTATAGAGATAATTTATCAATAAAATAACAGCCGACAAAGTCGCAATACTGGCCATAAGAAAAAACAAGTCATCGTAAGCTGCGACGGTAGCTTGCCGTTGGATACCTTGCAAAACTTGTCCCATGGCAGCAACGTTGGCTTGGGTAGAATCTGTTATTTGACCTGATAAAGCCCTACCTGCGCCTGCAACTTGTGCTACTAACTCAGGCTCCCCTAAGTTGAGTGAGCTGACCATATCGGCATAGTGCACTTGCGTACGAATAGTGGTAAAAGCTTGAATAGCCGCCGCTCCTGCAAGCCCGCCCACCGTCTGCGAAATACCAAAAATCACTGAAAAACTAATAATATACGCAGGGCCACTGGCAATGGCTCGTAAAAACCCTTCAAAAACCAGAGGACCCATAAAATACACTGCGGCAAAAGCAATGAGGAATTGGCTAAAATAAAACATCGTCGGCGCCGAGTTAATCGATACACCCGTATCCAGCCAAGAACCTAGAGCGATTAGCGCCACTGCAAAAATAACAGGTCGACGCAAATCTATTGGATTGGTACTAAAAATACTAATGACCAATGCCAAAATACTGGCTGCTAATATCACAGCATAAAAAGTGACCAGCTGATCATTACCATAGCCAAGATTGGCCAGTAGTCCGGCAGCGCCAACACTTTGCTCGGATAGCAAGATACGCATGACCGCACCCGTTGTCATAAAAGCAATAATGTTGCGACTACGCATCCAGCGCACCTGTAACATGGGGTTTTTTCGGTGAGTCTCAATCCATAATGCGATGCTAATATTGACGCTTGCAATGATGAGCGGGTAGCTCAGCCAAGGTGTTGTCCACCACTGTATGCGGCCTTGTACTAAAAACACCGCCAATGCTGCAAGACCACTGGCAAAAAAAGCAAAGCTTAAAAAATCCAGTTTTTCGAATACTTTTTCAGTATTGCCCGGTGGTAGCTCTAATATATTAATGAGTCCAAAACAAATCAAAGCCAAACCAAATTGAAATAAAAACAAGCTTTCAAGCTGACCATCGACAGCGAGATAGGGTGAGATAATCCGTGATAAGGGAATACCAAACTGTACCAAGCCAAAGCCTAATATCAAGCCACTAGTACGTTTGACGGTTGGCATACCTTGCAAGCAATAGAATAAGCCTAATATGGTCATGCCACTAGCAACCATACCACTGAGTCCTCTAGCAATGATTTCTAAGTAATAAGGATCAATTTGGATACTGGTAGCGTTCAATAGATGGCTACTGACCAACCACTGCAAACTCGTGGCCGCCAATAAAAAAAACAAGGTAATTTTACTAAAGAGTGACATGCCAAATTGCTGGCGAATTTTGTACAGTAGCACCGTAATACAAGCATTGGTCATATTATAGCTGACAGATATCCAACCACCTTCGACTGGTGTTAAGCCCATTTCGCCCTGAATTTGGGACAGGTTTGCCACCAATAGCCCATTTTGAAAGCTGGCGGTTATCCCAATAAAAATTCCGATCATTAAATAACATAGTTTACGGCGTGTAGGATGATCAGGGTTGGCAGGAGAACCAACCATCATTGGCTGTTCATGCGGCTTAAATTTGTATTCAGTATTCATGGGCGTAAGATAATCGGCGTGGTTGGATAGAACAAGACTGGACAAAACAAGACTGGGGTATTGCTACCCATAATGGGCAGCGCTATCATCAGAGTGATAAAATGAGAAAAATAGCCCAAGCTGAGTTTGAACTATTTTATCATAATTCTATTAAGAGTTATCTTACAGCGCCCATTTATTTATGAGTACGCTTGCTACGAGAAGTAAAATATTAGCGGCATAAGATTACTATGGACAAGGGGTAACGTCTAAATCATAAAGGATAAACAGTAATAGTTAACCCTAAGCAAAGGTCAAGATAGGCAGTAGCTGCTTTGAATCTCTATTAGGGCATGTCCTCAATTCAATTGACCCTATTTAAATAAGCTAAAAATGGCTGAATTTTAAAAAATTAGTGGCAATAGAGAGTTTAAATATGGGATAACGTGTAATAGCCATAAGTACAATGACTGATAATTGTTGAATTTTTATAGACAGGATGCTTGCCGGTTTAACTTTGTCGGGTCAAACTGTGATGCTTATTTATCAATTTCCATCAATAAACCACTAAGCAATAAAAAAAGAAAAAAGACACAAGGCAATGTCTATAAAGGCGTAATTACTCACTTTTATAAGGAAGCAAAATGGATTTTGCGCAGATAACGATAACAGCACCCAAATCACCGAGTGCGTGGCTCGACATGGATGCCCTCGATCATAACATTCAGCTGGTCAATCAAAAAACCCAAGCCGTTAGCCTACGTTTGGCAACCAAGTCACTGCGCTCGATTGACGTCTTACACTATATCAAACAACACTCTCCTCATTTTATTGGCCTCATGTCTTATGCTGCCGACGAATCTGTCTATCTGTTAGAAAACGGCTTTGATAATATTCTCTGCGCCTATCCGACATTAGATATGACGAGCGTCACGCAAACTTTTCCCTATATAAAACAAGGCGCGACCATGATTTGGATGGTAGATCGTCCTGAACATGTAGAGGCACTGAATAAAGTCGGTAAGGCGCATGATGTGGTGGTAGATATTTGCCTCGATATCAATATGTCGATGCCGCTGCCAACGTTGTATTTTGGCACCAAGCGTTCTGCCTTAATGAGTAAAAAAGACATTAAAAAACTCATCAAACACATCAAAAAATTGGCCAATGTCAATGTCTGTGCAGCGATGGGTTATGAAGCACAAATTGCTGGACTGCCCGAACATCTGCCAGGTAAAGCGCTACTAACGCCAGCCATTAAGCTGTTAAAAAACCGCTCAAAAAAACAAGTCAGTCAGCGGCGAGGCTCGCTGGTCAGTTGGCTCAAAAAACAAGGTTATAAGCTAAAGATCGTCAATGGCGGTGGCAGCGGTAGTATGGATTTTACTTCTCGCCAGCCTGAAATCACTGAAATCACTGTTGGCTCGGCATATTATAAGCCTGCGTATTTTGATTACATGGACAGCATGACTGAGTTTCAGCCAGCGGCAGGATTTGTGTTACCCGTCACACGTCAGCCCGAAAAAGGCGTTATTACTTGTCATGGCGGCGGGTTTATCGCTTCAGGCGCCACCGGAGTGGACAAAGCTCCTGTTGTGCACTATCCCTCCAATTTGTCGATAATGGCTGATGAAGGTTTTGGCGAAGTACAAACGCCGATGACGGCTAGTAAAGTTGGTAAAAAATCTGCTAATGGTGAAAATGAGCTAAATATTGGTGATGCTGTCTGGTGCCGACATGCAAAAGCGGGCGAGCTGTGTGAACACTTTAATGAGCTAAGCTGTTATCGAAAATCTGACATATCTGCGCATTTTTCAAATACTGGAGCAATAGCAAACGGTGCAAAAGTTGAGCAAGCCATGACCACCTATCGAGGAGAGGGTAAATGTTTTCATTAAGACAGTGGCAAGGCAATAACGACTGGCAGAATTGGGTCGGTTATGTGACTGCTCAGCCTGAGCAAAAGCTCATGCCCTCATCCGTTGCAGAACTGCAAGATATCGTCAAAAATGCCCGCGCCAACAAAAAGCGAGTTAGAGTTACGGGTGCAGCGCATTCGTTTAGTGGCTGTGCAAAGCCAGAAGAGATTGCCGTCAGCCTACACAATATGCGTGGACTTGTCTCAGTAGATAAAGAGGCTAAATTAGCGACTTTGCAGGCGGGTACTTATTTATCTGAAATTGGGGAAGCGCTAAAAGAACACGGTTTGGCACTAGAAAATATGGGTGATGTGCAAGCACAGACCATTGCAGGGTCAGCAAGTACCGCCACCCACGGCACAGGCATTAGCTTGGGCTCAATCGCCAATCAAGTCGTAATATGGGAATGGGTAGATGGGCGCGGGGAGCTGCATACTCATCACCGCGGTGATCCCGAAACCGACGATTTAGGCAATGCCTTGCATGCCAGTCTAGGTATGCTCGGCATATTTACCAAGCTCACCATCAAAGTTGTTGACCTTTATGGCCTAAAAGAGAGCAATGAAGTATTGGATTTTGAAGAGGGTTTGGCCAGATTTTATGAGACCGCCCACAGTCATCGCCATCTGGAATGGTTTTTATTTCCAGGTACCAATAAGCTCCAACAAAAAACGCTGTCTGTGATAGCGCCAAAGCCAATGAGTGAATGGCAGAAGTTTAAAGATCAGTTTGATAGTGCCGTGACCCTCAATGGCGCTTTTTATCTGCTTTGTGAGCTGGCACGTATGAAGCCCGCCCTCACCAAAAAAGTCAGTGAAATCTCGGCAAGATCGATACCGAATACCAAACGCGAAGGCTATAGTTATGAGGTGTTTCCGACACCGCGCGGTGTCAAATTCAACGAATCAGAATACTTTATTAAACTCTCTGACTTTGATGAATGTATCTCGGAGGTCAATCACCTTTTACTAAAAGATAATAAGGGCTCACATTTTCCGATTGAAGTGCGCACCCATAAAGGCGAAACAGGCATGTTGAGTCCAACTCAAGGAGAAGACTGTGCTGTCCTATCATTCCATGTGTATAAAGGAATGAATGATGAGCCACTATTTGAATGGTTATACCACTATATGAAAAAATGGGAAGGTCGTCCGCACTGGGGTAAGGTCAATAAACTGAGCCATATAGAACTACAAAACTTGTATCCTAAGCTAAATCGATTTTTGGAGATTCGCCGTCAATACGATCCCGATAATGTCTTTATGAACCGCTGGCTTGAAGAAAAGTTTCTCAACCGCTAATTTTAGACTTTTTCGAATCAGTCTCGTCAAACGATTAAGCGTTCATTTATAGTCATAATATCCTAAGAACGCGACGGTATTGCTGATATCAGTTTTCAGTTTTTTGTAGCCTCTGTCTGCGCAGGCACAGCTAGCAAGAAAAATTGATATCAGCAGTGCATGATGTATCGATATTACTTTTCACTGACGATAAGCAAATCGCACGTCTTTCGTTTATGACATAAAAAAGCAGCTCGTTAAAGAGCTGCTTTTTATAAAATTAATAATAGTTTAAGACTGGATTGATTCATCGTGTTCCGCTTCTAAGCGCATCGCACGTTGATGACTATCAAGACTGGCCAAGTGTAATGCATACTGCTTAATATTTGGATAGTTGTCTAATTTCTGACGACTGGCCAAAATAATTAAGTCAAATGACAACATAAAGTCAGCACCGCTAAGCTGGTTGCCGACGATATAAGACTTACCCTCGACCGCTGCATCTAAATACTTGAACAGTCTGGTTTTTTCTGTCTCTATATAACCGTTCAAAAACTCGTTGTCATTGATACCTGCTTTTTTAGAAAACAACTCAAGCATCAATGGCAGCATGAGCGAGCTTTCAGCAAAATCAATCCACTGTAGATAATGTCCATAATCCACACTATCAGTAGCGGGGCGCAAACGCTCTGGCGCAAAGCGTTCGATCAATAGCTCAGTAATGGCCCCTGACTCCGAGTATATTTCACCATCCATTTCGATGACCGGTGACTTACCAAGGGGATGTACGGCTTTTAAGCTATTAGGTGCCAGATGCGTTTTAGCATCGCGCTGATGACTAATAATTTCGTACGGCTCGCCTAGCTCTTCTAGCAGCCACAAAATGCGTAGCGAGCGTGATTGGTTTAGATGATGCAGTCGAATCATAATAGTACTCTTCTTTACTTTGTCAATTGGATTAACCGTTAAGCTTTGCGATCAAACGCTTAGCGGCTTCTTCTGACGATGCTGGGTTTTGACCTGTGATTAACAAGCCGTCTTCTACCACAAACGATTCCCAATCAGCTGCTTTTTCATAATTACCGCCATTGGCTATCAGTGCATCTTCTACTAAGAAAGGTACCACATCTGTAAGGCCAACCGCCTCTTCTTCTGAATTGGTAAAGCCAGTGACTGTTTTTCCTTTCACTAAATATTCGCCATCGATTTTGACATTTTTGAGGGCAGCAGGAGAGTGACAAACAAAAGCAACCGGCTTATCTTGCTTCACAAACGTCTCAATCAAATTAATAGAGTTTTTATCCACTGCCAAATCCCATAATGGGCCGTGACCACCTGGATAAAATACTGAGTCAAAATCTTCCGCTTTCATATCAGCAAGTTTTTTGGTATTGGCAAGATGCTTCTGCGCCTCAGAGTCTTCTTTAAAGCGCGTCGTATCTTTCGTTTGCGCATCTTCAGTATCGCTACTAGGATCAAGAGGTGGCTGACCGCCAGCAGGAGAGGCTAGGGTTACATTGACACCAGCATCCAAAAACGCATAGTAAGGGGCGGCAAATTCTTCTAGCCAAAAGCCTGTCTTCTTACCAGTATCGCCTAGTTGATCATGTGAGGTTAGTACCATTAAAATATTCATAAGTGTCCTTATTTATTGTTGATGTTGTTTTTAAATTATTGAGTATTAGCAGTCATGCTTAACTATTTATACTGAATTAATTATTCGTACTTAATTAATTTAATATTGTCATTAGCAATGACTGCTAACAGTATTCATGGTTAATGTGTCACTTTCAGTAGTTGTCGTAACGAATTATGTTGTGAAGTCGTTATTTAATGACTTAATTAACGTCACTTACTCGACGTCAGCTACTTTTACGACAGTTTTACCAAAGTTATCGCCATTGAGCATACGGACAAAGGCATTTGGTGCATCATCTAAGCCTTCAGCCATATATTCTTTAGTTTTCACATCGCCTGACTCTACCCATTTACTCATGGTTTTCAAGAATTCTGGGAAATGATCGCCATACTCTTCAAAGATGATAAAGCCTTTGATGGTTAGACGGTTGGCCAATACTTGACCCATTAGCATACCCAAGCGATCTTTACCATCAGGCAGTTCAGTCGCGTTGTATTGTGAGACCAGACCACATACTGGGATACGTGCATGAGCATTTAGTAATGGAATCACTGCATCAAACACTTTGCCGCCGACGTTTTCATAATAGATATCGATACCGTCTGGGCAGGCAGCTTTTAATTGCTCAGCGAAGTCATCCGCTTTATGGTCAATACAGATGTCAAAGCCTAGCTCATTAACAGCGAAATCGCATTTATCGACGCCGCCGGCGATACCAACCGTACGTACGCCATACTGATTACCTACTTGACCAACGGTTGCACCAACTGGACCGGTTGCAGCAGCGACGACTAGCGTTTCGCCTTTTTGTGGTTTACCGATATCGGTCAAACCCATATAACCGGTAAAGCCCGGCATACCGAGGACGCCTAAGCCATAAGAAGGGTTTGGCATATCTTTATCTAATTTCAACACGCCTTCGCCATCACTGACGCTGTAATCCTGCCAGCCTGAATTTGATACCACCAAATCACCGACGGCAAATTTATCAATGTTAGATTCAACGACTTGGGCAACCGTTCCACCCATCATTACGTCACCGACTTCTAAGGGATCAGCGTAGCTTTTGGCATCGCTCATACGTCCGCGCATGTACGGGTCTAATGATAGGTAAACCGTACGCAGTAGCATTTCATTGTCATTTGGCGTTGGGATATCGCTGGTAGCCATATCGAAGTTGTGAGCTTTTGGCGCGCCATGAGGACGACTGGCCAGTTTAATTTGACGGTTTGTTGCTTGGTTTTGTTGTTTTTCAAAGCTCATAGTGAAGCCCCTTTTTTATTTATTAAGTGTTAGATGTTGATGGTCAGTTAATGACTAATATTTAGACAGTTAACGGTTTAACGGTTAGATATTGCATAGTCGTTTTTTAATAGTTATTGACTCTTTGCTTGTTGAAAGCTAATGGCGGATTAAAAGGGCAGTAACTACTCATATTTGAATAGCTACTGTTACTGCAGTCATTAAAGATACTGGTATTCTAAAAAGTGGTATTTTGGCTATCAATATTTTGAGCGTTGTTGTTTCAGCCAAATACCATTCAATCTCAGACAGCATTCGTTTACTGTGTTGATTGGTTACGAAGCTTTGCTGGTCACTGCACGATCTAAGATGCGACGTGATACGTCAAGATCATTCGTGCCGTGCTCACCCAGTTTGACCATTTTATGAGATTCGAGCTGCTTAATAATAGGGTCAATTGCTGACTGGTCTAATTCAGCATCTTCTAAACTGACTGGTAAACCAAGCTCGCGGAAGAAGTTCTCAGTATTGACAATCGCTGTCTCAATGATGGTGTCTTCGTCTTGAGTGCTATCAGTAAGGTTCCAGACATTGCGTGCATACTGGAGCAGTTTGTCTTTTTTGCTGTCTTTTAGCTCACGTAGCACTGAGGGTAAGACGATGGTGAGCGTACGTGCATGATCAATGGCGTGCAATGAAGTTAGTTCGTGACCAATCATATGCGTCGTCCAATCTTGTGGCACACCAGTACCAATCAGACCGTTCAATGCCATGGTCGCGGTCCACATGATGTTTTTACGCGTTTCCATGTTTTCTGGATCTTTTTTGACGGCAGGGCCTTCTTCAATCAAGATTTTTAGTAAGCTCTCAGCGAAAGCATCTTGCACTTTTGCATTGACTGGGTAAGTCAAATACTGCTCCATAACATGGACAAAGGCATCTGCAACACCGTTCATTACTTGACGTTCAGGCAATGTTAAGGTTTTCGTTGGATCTAAGATTGAGAATTTAGGGAAGGCCAATGGGTTACCAAAGGGCAGTTTTGCCTGACGTTCGCTATAGTTGACGACACCGCCTGAGTTCATCTCTGAGCCCGTTGCTGGAATGGTCAATACAGCACCTAAATCAACGGCAGAGTCGATATTTCTGCAATAGCTGGTCAATGCATCCCATGCTTGCTCACGTGAGACAGACCCATCTTCTTCAGTTAATGAAGACACAAGCGCGACAAACTTACTGCCATCAATGACTGAACCGCCACCGACTGCTAATAAGAAGTCAATGTTATGTTCATTGACCATGTCAGCTGCTTTCAATAAAGTCACAAATTCTGGATTGGGCTCGATACCACCAAACTCAAAAATTTCACGATTGCCACTGGCTGCTAACGCTTCTTTAACTTCATCTAAAGTACCAGTGCGCTGAGCTGAGCCGCCACCGTAAGTAATGAGGACGCGAGCATCAGTAGGGACGAGCTCTGATAGTTGTTTGATTTGGCCTTCACCAAAAACGATACGTACTGGGTTGTAATATTGGAAGTTGTTCATAATTTTCCTAAAGGTTGTAGAGTGTATGTCTTACGTTTTAAAACTAAAATTCGTGATGCGTGTTCTAAACATCTGCACGCATTGTACATGAATTAGACCGGTCGTCTAGAGCTTGACCGTGAATGGTTACAAAACTATCGTAAAGCAAATGGTATGAATCTAATGAATGACTATCTATAACCACGGTGCGTTTTTATCAAAAACGTATAATCTAATTTATCAGAAGCATAGACCTAATTAGAGACGTACAGCTTCATGAAAAACAGGCGGCTTCGTTGAAAAAGCACCGTGAGTGACAGTGTGTGATGATGGTGCGTGCTGACAGTTAGCGACCCAGTTGCGAAGTCGTCATTTGCCAGACTTCTGCAAGTGGGGTATTGGTTTGGCTGGTTTTAGCGATTAAGCTGGCACCAAGCCACGCAAAGTACCAGCGCTTTGCCATACTCTCAGCAGCGATATTGTCGAGTTGTGGTACAGAGCCATCAGCCCAACCAGCCTTTATTTGTGTGGCAAGCCAAGTGACGGTTTGCTGATAGCCAGCGTTTAAGGCCTCACGCATTGTCTCTGACATATCTGCCACCTCTGCGCTAAGCTTGACGACCAAGCACTTCCCATGGTCACAGCCATTTTGCTGAGTGTCATACCAGTTTTGAAAGTAGTTATACAGTTTTTGCTGGGCACTTACATCTTGTTCGCCGATCGTTTCTAAACGATTTTTATAATTAAAAAAATAATCACCGATGATTGCCTCACCGAAAGCTTCTTTTGATTCAAAGTAATGATAAAAGGAGCCTTTGGGCACCCCTGCGGTATCCAGTATTTGTTTGATACCAACGGCTGTGAAGCCTTTTTTGGCAATAAGCTGGTAGCCTGTGGCTAATAGGTGGGCTTTAGTATCTGATGAAGTGGTCGTTGTAATAGTAGACATAAAGATAATGTCCTCCTGAGATTTTTTTGATAATTGGGATGGAATAGTTTGTGCAAAATTAAGTTGTGCAAATAGCATATTCGATTATAAAGTGCTTCATTGGTAGGTTTGGGCGAGATATAGATCATTACTTTTAACGCTCTCTTTCAACGTATTTTATTTGGCGTTACGTTTATTCAACAATCTTTAATGATAAATTATTCTCGTTTTCATGATGCCTATGGTAGCATTAGACCAGTCGTCTAGCAAGTTGCGTTTTATAACGGCTTATAACTGAGGTTTTAGTAGGCACTCATTTTTGAGATGCTGACGAAATTTTTTTAGCCCATCTAGATGACTATCGAGGGAATTGAAGACGTGCCCTAGTAGCAGCGTTCATTAATTGCATCATTAGTCATCTAGATACTTGCTAGCTCAACCACTTTATTTCACAACCATAAAATAAATAAGGATAATTATGTCAACCGATACCAATAAAACTGGCGTCTATAATGATTTTCATCTGCAATATATCGCAGGCTCATGGCAACAGGGTAAAGACGATAGCGTCAATACCAACACCAATCCCTTCAATGGCGACACGCTGGTCGAGATTCAACAGGCGACCAAAGATCAGCTCGATGAAGCTTATAAGGCGGCAAATGCGGCACAAAAAGAATGGGCGCAAAAGACGCCAGCTGAGCGTGCCAGTTTAATGTATAACGTCGTCAATGTCTTAGATCAGCGTCAAGACGAGATTGTCGATTGGCTCATCAAGGAGTCGGGTAGTACGCGTATCAAAGCAATGGTAGAGTTCGGTAGTGCGCGGGCGATTACACTTGAGGCCGCAAGCTTTCCTAACCGTGTCCATGGTGAGATTCGTGCATCGAATACACCTGGCAAAGAAAACTTCGTCTACCGTGAGCCAATCGGTGTCGTGGCCGTCATTAGCCCATGGAACTTTCCACTACATCTTACCCAACGCTCTATCGCGCCTGCATTAGCACTCGGTAATGCGGTCGTACTCAAGCCTGCAAGTGATACACCTATTACGGGTGGTTTATTGTTAGCAAAAGTATTCGAAGAAGCGGGTCTGCCAAAAGGACTGCTCAACGTCGTCGTCGGTGCTGGTAGTGAGATAGGGGACGCCATCGTCACTCATGATATTCCAAGCTTTGTCTCATTTACCGGTTCAACCTCAGTTGGCAAACATATTGGCGAACTGGCCAATGGTGGTGACTACATTAAGCAAGTCGCGCTTGAGCTCGGTGGTAATAGCCCATTTGTGGTATTAAAGGATGCTGATATTGAGCAAGCGGTAAAAGCCGCCGCCTTTGGTAAGTTCCTGCATCAAGGTCAAATCTGTCTCGCTATCAACCGTATTATCGTTGAAGACGAGATTTATGATGACTTCGTAGAGCGATTCTTAGCTCATGTTAAAACCTTAAACGTCGGTGATCCGAACAAGCAAGATACGGCAGTCGGTCCAATCATTAATGAAAAACAAGTCAAATCGCTGAAAGAAAAAATCGCTAAAGCACAGGAAGAAGGTGCCAAAATGATTTTGAGTGGTGAGATAAAAGGTCAAGTAGTACCGCCGCATATCTTTACTGAAGTCACTCGTGAGATGGATTTGTCACGTAATGAGGTGTTCGGACCATTGGTCGGTATCATCCGTGCCAAAGATGAGGACGATGCGTTATCGATAGCTAATGACTCCATGTACGGTCTATCTAGTGCGGTATTTACAGCAGATATGCAAAAAGGTCTGCGCTTTGCGCGTGGTATCAGAGCTGGCATGACCCATATTAATGATATCTCAGTCAATGATGAGAGCAACATGCCATTTGGCGGCGAAAAAAACTCAGGTATTGGTCGCTTCAATGGTGAGTGGATACTGGAAGAGTTTACCAGAACGCATTGGATATCAATGCAAAACGAACCGCGTCAATATCCATTCTAATTTAGCCGTTTTAGCTAGTCTTTTTAACTAGCTGTTTTAATAGTATGTTCTAGTCGAGTTAGAATTGTTAATAATGAAAAAGACCGCTTTTATAGCGGTCTTTTTTTTGTGAGTGTCAGCTGTCATTGTGAATCGCTTTATCTAAAAACAGGCTATCGAGAATGAAAACCTAGCAAAGCTTCAATCTCTTCAATAGTTATCTTTCTAACGAGCGCTTGCTCTTCTACTGATAGGCGATTGGTATGTTCTTTTATCATCGTATGGATGCTACGGGAGATCTCAGATGTCGTTGCATAATACATTTGCGGCTGTTCTTTGGTCAGCGTCATCAAAAACTTATTAACGATTTTACGCTTTTCAGCAGGTGCATTTTCTTCAGTCATAGTATTCTCCTAAGTGTCCACCATTTAATCAGCCCACTCAAGTAGAGTCAATGCTAGCGATTACAGTAGCTGCAAAAAGGCAGGTATTTAACACGTCCTATACTGTATCGCTTTTTTTAAAATATTATAGTCATAGCGTAGGGGCTTTTAAATTCTAAAGGATAAGCATGAGCAATCAGTTAGTAGCTAATGAGTCAGGTGAAAAAACAGTATTAATGCTGTTTCATAATGATCTGCGCGTGCATGACAACGCGACTCTGAATCACGCTGCAGCGTTGGCTGATAGTGGGTCTTTAATAATGGTTTATGCGTCGGAGTTGACCGATAGTCAAACGCCAAACTGGGGGCAAGCTTATCACTTTGATGAGAGGGGATTGGCGCGCCAGCAATTCTTAATGGAAAGTTTGGCAGATTTGGAGTCATCGATACAGCGTTTAGGCAATAGGTTGTTGCACTTAAATCAAGATAAAAAAGCAGACGAAGATGCGTTTACCCATCTGTGTCAGCTTATTGAATCACAAAATGTTAGTGATATCTGCGTTAGTAACACCGCCGACTACGCTCAGAATTTGGCTTATAAAGCGCTACGAAATAAGTATCCACAAATCATTTGGCACTATCGATCGACCGCAACGCTTTTTGCCTCAATGCCAACTCAAGAGCTACCCAAAAGCTTTACTCAGTTTCGTAAAAAAGTAGAGTATGAGCATAATCTATTGAGCGCTCAAGACGATCTTGCCATTTGTCAAACCCCCACTAAGTTACCACCTATGCCTAAAACGCTAGATAGTAGCCATTATATTTTTGAATCCAAAACATTTGATAAATCTGTACAGTTAGAGCCAAACTTCAAAGGCGGAGAAGGGCAGGCACTTGTACATCTAAATAATTATTTCAAGTCGGATGCGCCAAGTCGCTATAAGACCACTCGTAATGCGCTCGATACTTGGACTGACTCAACAAAGTTCTCGCCGTGGCTGGCTAACGGTTCACTATCGGTCAAAGTCTTATTAAACCGTTTGCGTCAGTACGAGCAGGAAGTGATCGCTAATGACTCGACGTACTGGATATGGTTTGAGTTGTTATGGCGCGAGTATTTTTACTGGTATGGCGTCACTCATGACAAGGAATTATTTTTATTCAAAGGTATCAGTCATCAGGCACCAGCCAATCGTCATAATCAACAGCGCTTGGAGGCGTGGCAAAATGGCGAAACGAGATATCCTATTATCAATGCCTGTATGAAGCAGTTGAATAGCACAGGATATATGTCAAATCGCGGTCGACAACTGGTTGCAAGCGCCTTTATTCACGAATTGGGACTTGATTGGCGCTACGGTGCGACTTATTTTGAGCAGCAGTTGATTGATTATGACGTCTGCAGTAATTGGGGCAATTGGCAGTATCTAGCTGGAGTCGGCGCTGACCCTAGAGGATGTCGTCAGTTCAATCTAAAAAAACAAACTCAGCAGCACGATCCTAATAGTGAATTTATGGATAAGTGGTTGTCTTAAATATTTCTTATCAGCTCAAATAACATATAAGTATGACTTATGAAAAAACCCAGTCCTTATTTAACGTTTGCCGGTGTCATTCCGTTCGTTGCCTGCGCCATCTTTATCACTATGGGCATTGACGCTATACGGGTACTGGGCGCAACCACGCAGATTCTTTCAGTCTATGGGTTAGTCATTGCCTCATTTATGGCAGGCGCGCATTGGGGCAATCATCTGGGGTTGGCTGATAACCATCCGTGGGCTGTCAAGCTACCTATACTCAGCAATATTATTGCGCTGCTGCTATGGCTTGGCTTTTTAAGCCTATCAACGACGGGTTTTATCTGGTTGCTTATAATTGGCTTCATTTGTCTGCTGCTCATTGATTATGGTTTACGTCGCGCTGATATTATTGATAATAAGTATTTTAAAGTTAGAAAGTACGTGACCCTAATCGTGGTTTTTTCTTTGTTTGTAGCCGCTATACAAATTTAAAGGCTGCTTGCTTAGCATCTGTATTACTTTATCAAATAGACATTAAAAAAGGCTATCACTCTAGTCGCCTTTGTTGTATGCATTCATCATTTTATAAGCTATCAAGTGCATTGCGCATATTGTATAATTTATAACATTCATTTAATATGAACTTTTAAGTAAGCGATTTAAATCAATTCTAAGAAGACTGCTATGCACTCTATCAAGCTACCGAGTAAAGCACCATACTCTCCACATCCTATTCTTAACCTCAGCTTTCGCCTATTTTTTAGTGCTGCGGCAGTATTTGCGATTATCATGATGGTGTTGTGGTCGTTTGTGTTTACCGGACATACCGACATCGATGCTCAGGTTTTAAACCCGCTGTACTGGCACGGTCACGAGATGATTTATGGTTATGCACTCGCTGTGGTGGCGGGTTTTTTACTGACGGCAGTAAAGACATGGACAGGAGTGATGATGCCGCATGGTTATTCGCTACTGGCAATCTTTGCTTGTTGGTTGCTGGCGCGTTTAGGATGGTTGGCTTTTGGGCTTGGCGTCACCATTGCAGGAAGTAGTGCATGGTTATTATATGCAGCGGCATTATTTGATTTGTTGTTTGTCGGCTCGATGGCTTTCGTTATATTTCGCGCAGTGCTACAAGTCAAACAATACAAACAAATGGGAATTTTGGCCAAGCTGGCGCTACTAACACTGGGTAACGGTCTGTGCTACTGGGGTATTATAAGCGCAGACATGAGTACGACCAGAGTAGGTATCTACTTGGGCTTTTACTTAATCATTGGCTTAGTGCTAACTATTGGGCGGCGAGTAGTCCCTTTCTTTATTGAGCGCGGATTAAGTGGGGCTGGCACTGGCACTATAACGCTACGAAATAGTAAAATTCAGGATATTGCCAGCTTGGCTTTTTTCTTCGCTTTCTTTTTGGCCGATTTGTTTTATCCTAATAAGTATTTGCTGACGATCACGGCACTTGGCGTAGCCGTGGTCAATATCATTCGTTTGTTGGGATGGTATAATCGCGGTATTTGGCAAAAGCCACTGCTGTGGTCATTATATATTGCCTTTTTGGGAATGTGTCTGAGTTTCCTGCTCTACGCTTTGCAGCCTTGGCTGGGCTACGCGCATAGTATTGCGCTGCACGGATTGGCCATTGCAGGGGTTGGGATGATGACGGTGGCGATGATGACGCGGGTATCGCTTGGACACACGGGCCGCAGTATTCATCAGCCACCAAAGAGCGTGAATGTCGTATACATTCTGATGATACTGGTATTTGTCAGCCGAGTGTTATTACCGCTGGTTGATATGAATCATTATTTGTTATGGATTATGGTGGCACAAAGCGCGTGGATTGCTTGCTTTGTACTGTTCTGCATCAGTTATTTACCGATGCTAGCACGACCAAGACCAGACGGCTTATTTGGATAATATGCATTAGAGCAAAAATTTCGAAAACGTATAATATGAAAGCATTAACTTTTAATAATCTCAAACTAGACAGGAGCGCGAATCAATGCGACTAACCAATTATAGTGACTACGCACTGCGCTCATTGATTTATTTAGCAGTGAAACCAGATCAGTACTCACTGGCCAACATCAGTGATATCGCAAACAGCTATAATATCTCTAAAAGTCATTTGACCAAGATTATTCATCAGCTCGGTCAGCTTGGCTATATCGATAGCGTCCGTGGCAAAAACGGCGGTATTCGGCTGGCATGCGCGCCAAAAGACATCAACTTGGGCGTATTGATTAAGCAGATCGAACCAGATTTTGCGCTAGTAGAATGTTTTGCGACGCAGTTGCCCAATGGCGAGCGCCAACCACATTCAAAAGGATTGCCCATTACGCTAATAGATGAGTCCGCATCTATCTCTAAGGTAGGCTGTGTGATTAGTCCAGTTTGCCAATTAAAAGGGGTGTTTTTTGAAGCGCTTACAGCCTTTATTGCGGTGCTTGAGCGCTATACATTGGCTGACGTGATGAATAATGAAGCGGAGTTGGCAGCATTATTGTCTTAAATTGCTTTACCATCAAAATCATTCTGTTCAAGGTTTTGGAAATAGACCCTATAATAATAAATTCATAAAAAAGCCGCTGATAATAGCGGCCTTTTTGCATTGAAAATTTTAGATACTGATAAGCTTTAAGCGCTTTCTAGTTTAGGACGCGCTTTATCAATGGTCTTTAACAATGCTGCGGTGAATTCGCCTGCTTCAAACTCGATCATATGGGTATGTGCCGCGCAAAAATGACGGACATCCCAATCATGAGCCAAGCTTGTTGCCCAGTCGCAATACTGTTTGCCAGCATTAGTTTCATTCTTCAGGGCTTTTTCGGTATCAGGTTGCAGTAGTACGTCAGGCAACACGGCATCTAGTAGCTTTAAAGGTGGCGTCACAAAGGTATCATCGACGTGCAAGCTGCGGCTGTCAGGATGATAAACCAATAGCGAACCAGCATGAATCTTTTCATCAGGCGCAATATAATAAATGCCCTTGGGTAAAGAGAAAGCCAGCTCAGGATAGCGCTGAGCTACTGCTTCGCTTTCAACCAAATCATCTGCCCATGCTACCTCTGGCACTTGTTCGGCATGACGGCTACTACCGTAAAATATAGCCTTTGGAAAGTCCTTGGCCATTTGCGCACAGTGTACCGTATGGAAGGGGTGGACATTGAGCACCGCCTCGACATCTTGACCGTCATTGGTCAATGCCATGACCTGAGCACGAACCTCATCGGTCAACGTATAGCTGTCCAAGAATACAAACTTTCCTGACTGTAAGCGTACCAAAGAGCATTGCGCGCCTATATTAACGACACCGCCTATTTTAAACGAGCCGCGTATGTTCCAAAAGCCTGAGCCCAAATCATGAATCTCGTCTGACATAGTTATTATTCCTTTTCATTTTTATTTATCATAACGGTACTAATCATAACGGTTCTACGACGTTACGCCTGCTCAAGCTTAGGACGCGCTTTGCTTACTGCCTTGACTAACGCCTTTTCAAATTCACCTTCTGCAAAGGTTGTTAACTCTGAGTGCGCTGCGCAAAAGTGACGCACATCACGCCACTCATGAGCCAAGCTCGTTGCCCAGTCGCAATACTGTTTACCAGCATCAGGCTCGCTTTTTAGCGCTTTTTTGGTCGTTGGGTGCAACATTATCTCGGGTAGCACCGCGCGCAGTAACTTTGATGGTGGATTCATAAAAGTATCATCGACGTGTAAGCTTTTACTGGCAGGATGAAATACCAATAATGAGCCTGCGTGAATCATCTCGTTAGGCGAGATATAATGCACACCTTGGGATAAAGAAAACTCTAGTTCAGGATAGCGCTGTGCCACCGCTTCGCTCTCCACCAAGTCATCTGACCATTGGACCTCAGGTATTTTTTTATGATGGCGGCTACTGCCATACATAGTGGCTTGCGGGAAATCCTTTGCCATCTGTGCGCAGTGAATCGTGTGAAAGGGGTGCAAATTAAGCACCGCTTCGACATCTTGACCGTCATTGGTCAATGCCATAACCTTGGCACGAATATCACCGGCCAATGCATAGCTGTCCAAAAATATAAAACGTCCCGATGCCAGCTTGATCAGTGAGCATTGGGTACCGATATTTAGGACGCCGCCTATACGAAAAGTTCCGCGTATGTTCCAGAATCCTGAGCCTAAATCTATAATTTTGTCTGTCATAATTATTTCTCCTTAATTGATCAATGATAAACAGTCTCGCCATGGATAATGACTTAGGACACGCTTAAAGTCTGTTATAAAAAAGATGTTATGTGTGGCGATATTCCATCAGCGCAGTGAATTCAAGAGAAATTGTCATTAATAAACGCGCATTCGCTTGGCTTTTTTCACTGCTGATGGGTTTTAATGCTTATAATTTACGCTTATTATTTGTGCTATTTCTTGTGATTGTTTAGACCATTCAAGTTAACTCATTTAAGCCTTCTCAAGCTCAGAACGGGCGCTGTGGATAGTAGACAATAATGCTGCTTCAAATTCACCTTCTTCAAACACTACTAAACCTGAGTGCGCGCCGCAAAAGTGACGCACATCGCGCCAGTCATGTGCCAAATTGATGGCCCAATCGCAATAATTTTTGCCCGCATCTGGTTCATCTCTTAGTGCTTTTATCGTCGTGGCATGTAAGTTTATACCCGCTTGTACCGCATTGAAGCGTTTTGACGGTGGCGTCTCGATGGTATCGTCGACATATAAGCTTTGGCTGGCAGGATGGAATACCAAGAGCGAGCTTGCATGTACCGTATCATCAGGGGCAATATAATGAATGCCTTGCGGTAGTGAAAATTCAAGCTCAGGATAACGCTCGGCGACCGCTGCACTTTCAACGTAATCCTCACTCCAGGTTACTTCTGGCACTTCTTTATGATGACGTGCACTCCCGTAAAATAGAGCATGTGGAAAGTCTTTTGCCACTCGCGCACAGTGCACCGTATGAAAAGGATGTACGTTGAGTACGGCTTCTATGTCCTGCCCATTGTTGGTCAGCGCCATCACTTGCGCGCGGACGTCACCCGTGAGCGTATAGCTGTCTAGCAGCACAAACTTTCCAGAGTGTAACTTTACTAAGGCTGATTGATTGCCTATATCGATCATGCCTTGTCTCACGAACGAGCCGCGAATGTTCCAAAAACCTGCACCCAAATCATGTATCTGGTCTTCCATTGTAGATAATCCTCTTTAAATCATAGCTGAATTCGATAGCTAAATTCGAATGTTCTTAGACCTAATATACGCAAATAAAGGGAGACTTAAAGCAAATGTCACCATTCCTATACACCGCTTTACGGACAGTCTTTATAATTGTAAGCAGAAATGCGCGGGCTTTTGCTATAGTTTTCGTTGGCACATAAAAACTTATCGAAGCGTGTGTCATTATTAATATGGCGCTGCATCCACGCGATGCCAGGCTTACTCAGCAATATCTCGTTAAAGCGGTAACTTGGACAAAAGTGGCTACCATTGTTTACTTCAACTATCATTTTGGGGCCGGTGGCATTTTTATAGAAAGCGTTGCTATATTTATTGTTAGGCGCAATCCGATCATGCTCGCAGGTAATGACTAAGGTTGGCGTTTTTACCGCGCCATAGCTTTTGTTATGGTAGGGTGCTAGTGGCATGATGGCTCGTACTGTGCTGCGCTCCGTTGCCAGTCTAAGCGCACCGCCGCCGCCCATCGACCAGCCAATAGCACCCAACCGCGTAGGATCTATCATGCTGCCGACGGTGTCATCAGCGATCATGTGGTCGAGCGCGGCGTTCAATTGAGCCGCTCTGCTATCTGGATCGTCATAGATAGAGTGGGTATTGATAGTGATAACGACGAAGCCCCAAGATGCCAGACGCGGCCCCCACCATTTAATAGCAGCCTCGTAGGACACATAACCCGGAACCACAGCGATAGCGCCTAACAGACCGCAGCCGCTAGCATTGGTCGGGTAGTGAATCGTACCACCACCGAAACCCTTTGCTGACTGTCGCGAAACGCGTTTGGTGCGGACAGAGAAGGGACCATTATCACGAGTATCTGACAGAGCATCTGCCGTGATTGCGCTATCTGCAATACAGTCTGATGGCATCGCTGGTACTTCTGGTAATGCTTCATTTACTGTATGAACTGTAATCTCAGATAGGCTGAGTTCAGCCAAAGTCGGCATAGAAAAAAACAACGCGCCCGTGACAATAATAGCTTTTGCAAGCCCAGCATTTTTTACCATGATAAACATTCTTGTATGTGAGGGTTGTATAATTTTGATTGGCTTAGCTATTGATTTTTTATTCTATTTTTGACGCTATACCTGATAAGGCAAAATAATAGTAGACATTAATCTTTTAATTGTCAAAGCCATAAACCGCCTGCACGGTATCGAATGCGACTAGGCTACAATGCCAATTTGAAGGTAAAGCGTGGCTAATGTTAAGTAGCGCGGCTAATTTTAAGCAAAGGTATTTCTATAAGTGGCGGCGCTATGATATAAAGAAAAATGGCAATATTTTTTGGTCAAATAACAAGGCTAATGTAGCGCCAATAACACATCTAAAACTGAGTATGAGGTCTGATGTGGTAACATAACTCGCTTGTCTTTAGGATAAATATTTATCATTTAAGAGGTATTTACTATTTAAAAATACCATTTTATCCTATAGATTTATCATATAACGCTTTTAGTATCTATAGTCAGTGAAAAGTAATATCGAACCATCACGCACTACTGATATCCATTTTCCTTGCTTGCTGTGCCTGTGCAGACAGAGGCTACAAAAAATTGATATCAGCAAGCAATACCGTCGCGTTTTTAGGATATTTTGACTATAGCTGTATCAACCATCTTTCATCCAAGTCAATAACAGGTATTTATCACTGTCATGGCATAACCAATATAGTCAGCCTCCTTGTGAATCATTCTACTGATCAGACCCAATATACCGCCCCACCGCCTTCCACTTCGCCAAATGGTTCTACGTCATGGGTTTTAAAACTCACCTTTGGCTTGATTGGCATGTTTGCTTTTTTACAAGTGTATTCTATTCAAGCGGTGCTACCTGTCCTGATGCTAGATTTTGCGGCGACTGAAGTCCAAGCGGGCATGATCGTTGGAGCAACTGTGTTAGCGATTGCTATCATGTCACCGTTTTTGGGTATGCTCTCTGATGCCGTGGGGCGTAAATCATTTATCGTTGGCGCGTTACTGTTTTTAGCGATTCCGACGGCGTTAATTGCGCAAAGCCCTAGCATTGGCTGGATGGGTATGTGGCGCTTTATACAAGGGTTGTCCGTGCCCGGTATCACTGTGGTGACGATTGCTTATATCGGTGAAGAGTTTGAGGGGCGGGCAGTCACTGAATTGATGTCTTTTTACGTCTCAGGCTCAGTGTTTGGTGGCTTTATGGGACGGTTTTTGCTCGGTCATTTACACGAGCTTATCGGCTGGCGCGCAGGCTACTATGTAATGGCAGCGATGACGCTGATTGGTGCGCTTTGGGTGGGTAAGATACTACCATCGTCACGTCACTTTGAAGCCAACCCGAACTTTCGCTCAGCGATACAGACACTTAGCGAGCACCTGACCAATCGTTATGTGGTCACTGCCTGTTTACTTGGTTCCTGTGTGCTATTTTCCTTAGTTGGCTGTTTTACCTTTATCAATTTGTACCTAGCAGGCACGCCCTATGAGCTTAGTACTGGGGCGCTGGCTAATATTTTTGCGGTATATTTAATTGGGGTGGTCATTACGCCATTATCCTCTACCTTGCTAAGACGATTTGGTTCAGCACGAACCGTTCGGGTAGCCGTTGTTGTATCAATGCTTGGGGTATTATTGACCCTTGTGACGCCACTTTGGGGTATTGTGGTAGGACTTGCAATTATGTCCTCGGGCGTGTTTGTCACGCAGGCGGCAACCATCAGCTATATCGCAGTCAATGTCAAAAAAGGTCGCTCATTGGCTTCTGGTTTATACTATATGGCCTATTATGCAGGTGGTACTTTAGGTGCTTGGCTATGCGGGATAGCCTATGCGCGCGGTCAATGGTCGCTTACGGTAGGGTTGTTATTATTCGTGCAAGTATTGGCATTATTAGTCGCTAGCTTTGGCATGATAAAAACCAAAACTCGTACTACTTAACCTATATAGCCAATAAAAAAGGGCAGGAAAATCACTGTTGCTGTTTCAGTACTTACGCAAGCAGCCTTTACATATAAGCGGTTTTTTCTTACTATCAGTATCAGGCTTATCGAACATATCTTTTATTAAAACAATAATTTTAGTTTGCCTCAAACCCTTTAATAGCCATTAAAATTATCAAAAATACTCAACAAGGACGTCAGATTTATGTCAAATATTTACCACAGCGCACCAGCTGCTTATGAGTTTCCACTTCTGATCAAGCAATTGTTAAACCGTGCCAAAACCGTCTCACAAGATCAAGAAATCGTTTACGCGGATAAAAAACGCTTTACTTATAAAGATCTGTTTAATCGTATCAATCGCTTAGCGAACGTTTTAGCCGACTTGAATCTCGCTACTGGTGATGTGGTCGCCGTCATGGATTGGGACAGCCATCGCTATTTAGAATCCTACTTTGCAGTGCCGATGTCGCAGTATATTTTGCAGACCGTCAATATCCGCTTATCACCAGAAAAAGTGCTGTACACCATTAATCATGCGAAACCAAAAGTGCTGATGCTGAACTCTGAGTTTGCCGCACTGGTGAAGGATTATCAGTTTGAGAACTCTAGTATCGAGCATATCATCTGGCTAGATGACAATGGCATGACAGTAGAAGGGGTCTTTGGTGACAACCAAAGTCGCGTAACGGGTGAGTATGAGGCATTGCTCGAAGCCGCTGATGACACCTTTGACTTCCAAGACTTTGATGAAAACACCATTGCGACGACTTTTTATACTTCGGGCACCACAGGCGACCCAAAGGGCGTGTTTTTTAGCCATCGTCAGCTAGTGCTACATAGTATGGCAGAAGCCGCCACCCTAGGTATGTTGCCGAACAAACAAGGCGTGAGTAACGGCGATGTTTATATGCCGATGACGCCGATGTTCCATGTGCATGCATGGGGTTTCCCGTTTACCGCAACGATGGTCGGTCTCAAGCAGGTCTATCCGGGACGCTATGCGCCTGATACTTTGCTGGATTTAATCATTAAAGAAAAAGTCAGTATCACCCATTGTGTGCCGACGATTTTGCAAATGGTACTCAAAGAAGCGCAAGATCGTGGGGCCAGCTTTAACGGTCTAAAAATGATCATCGGTGGTTCAAGATTGACCGAAGGCTTAGCAAAGTCTGCATTGGCGCAAGATATCGAAGTCTATACGGGCTATGGTATGTCAGAGACGGCGCCGCTTATTAGCTTGACAGAGTTTAGCCTCAACGAACCAGAAATGACGGAAGAAGAAGACATTTCTCGCCGTTGTATGACTGGTAAGCCAGTGGTCATGGTCGATGCACAGGTATGGGGCGAAAACAATCAATCGGTGGGTACGGGTGAAGAAAATACAGGTGAGCTGGTACTGCGCGCACCGTGGTTGACCCAGAGCTATCTGAAAAATGACGATGCAGGCAAAGAGCTGTGGGAAAACGGCTACATGCATACTCAAGATATCGCCTATGTCCGTCCTGATGGCTACATTAGAATCACCGATCGTCTAAAAGATGTGATTAAGTCAGGCGGCGAATGGATATCATCGCTTGAGATTGAGACGATTTTATCCCTGCATCCAGCAGTGGCTGATGTGTCAGTTATTGGCGTTCGCGATAAGCAGTGGGGCGAGCGTCCATTGGCCTTGGTGGTACTCAAGCCTGATTGCCAAGATACCAAGGTGGAGGACATCAAAGCCATCGCTGAGAAAGCGGTAGAGCGCGGTATCATTCCTAAATATGGTGTGCCCAGTCAGTTTAAGTTCGTTGATGAGTTGCCCAAAACTTCTGTAGGCAAACATGACAAAAAAGTCATGCGCGAAATGTACGATGAGCAGAAATAAGACTTCATTAAATAGTCAGCTGTTTAAAACGCTTGCGTTAAGCAAAATATCAAATGGCTGACATGCGTAGTAGTTGACCTTTATATCTAGCTCTGCTACATTTTAAACCGATACATAACGTATCGGTTTTTCAGTTCTGGCAGGGACAGCCAGTTTTATATTATGATAGTATTGAATAAGAGCGTATCTTATAAAGCGTCATATTATAAAATCATCTCTTATAAAAGCGCTTTTTATAGTATCGCTTATTATAACCTTGTTTTTTATAAAAACGTACAGCATTACCCATCGTTTACGCTAAGGACAGCCATTATGAACGAGCAAGCCATTCGTCAAAATTCTCAACAAACTAGCCAGCCAGCTATAAATCACAATAATAATCAAAACTTTAATCAATCCTCTAGCCAAGAGTCTCCCCCATCATTTAATAGCACGCAAAGCTTTGCCGATATTTATCAGTCCTCTATTGATAATAAAGAGCAGTTTTGGGCAGAGCAAGCCAAGCGGATTTATTGGCATAAAGAGCCTGAGCAAATCCTTGATGACAGCAATTTGCCATTTGCCAAATGGTTCGTCGGCGGTGAAACCAATCTTTGCTACAACTGTGTCGATCGCCACCTTGCAGAGCGCGCTGAGCAAGATGCTTTTATTTGGCTATCCTCTGAAATTAACCAAGAGTTAATCGAAACCTTTCCTGCCGTAGTCGATGCCTTTAAAGACTTGGGCAATAACGTTGAGCTTTATACCGATTATACTAAGCGGCGCCTGACTTATAACGACCTTTATAAAGAAGTGAATTACTTCGCCGATGTGCTACAGCGTCATGGTATCGAGAAGGGCGATCGCGTCATCATTTATATGCCGATGATATTAGAGGCGGCTTACGCCATGCTAGCCTGTGCGCGTATCGGTGCGGTACATTCGGTGGTATTTGGTGGTTTTGCTGCCCATAACTTGGCTATCCGTATGGATGATGCCGAGGCAAAAATGGTCATCACTGTCGATGCAGGTCTACGCGGCGGTAAAGTTATTAATTATAAAAGCCTCGTCAATCAAGGTGTTGAGCAAGCGACAATCAAGCCCGAGCATGTACTAGTGGTCAATCGTGGTGTATTACCGTTCGAGAAAAAATCTATCGATGTCGATTATGCAACCCAGCGTCGTATCAGTTGTGAGGCCAACGCCATTGTTGAGCCAGTTTGGTTAGAGTCAAATACGCCCTCTTATTTGCTTTATACTTCAGGCACCACTGGAACGCCAAAGGGTGTGCAGCGCGATACCGGTGGTCATGCGGTGGCGCTAACGACGTCGATAGATTATATCTACGATGGCAAAGCCGGCGAAACTTTTTGGGCGATATCAGATATCGGCTGGGCAGTTGGGCATTCTTATACCATTTATGCGCCGTTGCTCGCTGGCATGACCAGTGTCATGTATGAAGGTTTGCCGCATCGTCCAAATCCAGGTATTTGGTGGCGGATTGTCGAAGCAAACAAGGTGAATATTTTATTTACCGCACCGACGGGTGTGCGTATGCTGAAAAAACAAGATGAAACGTGGATGACGCGCTACGACGTTTCTAGCCTTAAGTCATTCTTTTTGGCAGGTGAGCCACTCGATGAGTCAACGGCCAATTGGTTGACCAAGCATTTAGGGGTGCCGATTTTAGATCATTATTGGCAGACAGAGTCTGGCTGGCCAATCCTAAGTAACACGCCTAAATTTAATCATAAACCGCACAAACAAGGCTCACCTGGTTATCCTATGTATGGTTATGATGCCCACGTCATCAATGAAGAAACCGGTGAGCTTTGTAAAGCTGACGAAAAGGGCTTGCTCGCCATTCGCGCACCACTGCCGCCTGGTTGTCTTACCACCGTATGGCGTAATGATGAGCGCTTTATCAGCAGCTATTTTGGTCTGTTTGATGGCAAGCACTACTCAACCTCAGACTATGCCGTGACCGACGACGACGGCTATTTTTATATCTTAGGACGCACCGATGATGTGATTAACGTCGCCGGTCATCGTATTGGCACGCAAGAGATTGAAGAGGCCATCAGTACCCATCCAGAGATGGCTGAGTGTGCGGTCGTGGGTATTCAGGATCAGTTAAAAGGCGAGTTGCCCATTGCTTTTTGTGTGCTAAAAGATCATGACCAAGTAGCGACGACCGAAAACCGCTTCCGTATTGAGCAGCAAGTGATTGGGGCAGTGGTAAAATCTCTTGGTGGTATCGCAAGGCCCGCGGCGATTTATTTCCCGCAAGCATTACCCAAAACGCGCTCTGGCAAAATCCTACGCCGTGCTATTCGCGCATTAGCAGAGAATAAGCCTACCGGAGATATGTCAACGCTTGACAATCCAACGGCCATTGACGCCATTAAACAGTCTATGAAAGATTATTAATCTAATGGCGTATCAATTGAAAAAAACCAGCCACCTTTGATACCGAAAAAGCCCATGCACAATCATGGGCTTTTTTTGGCCTAAATGTAGAGACAAGCAGTACACATAAAACACTTGACCCTAAAATTGATTTATTGTTATAGTCAATAATGATACAAAATAAATCACTTTAAAATAAAGCTTTATTCGTAGAAACTTATCGTTTCTAATTCTCTTTATAGATATGAAGATACCGTCAAACGGTAATCTTGCAAAAAAGATAAGGATATCTTATGCACCACGTTCAGCAGCTCATCAATGGTCAATTTGTTGATTCTAATACCAGCGAATGGATTGATATCACCGATCCCGCCACCCAAGAAGTTATCGCTAAAGTCCCTCAAACCACTGATGATGAAATCAATCAAGCCGTCGCTGCCGCTCAGAAAGCCTTTCAGACGTGGCGCAAAACGCCAATCACCACGCGTGCGCGTATCTTTTTAAAGTATCAAGCACTCATACGCGATCATATGGATGAGCTGGCAGAAATCCTGACAGCAGAGCAGGGCAAGACTATCGCTGACGCTCGCGGTGATGTATTCCGTGGTCTAGAAGTCGTCGAACATGCCGCAGGTATTGCCAATCTGCAAATCGGCGACTTCGTTGAAAACGTCGCCTCAGGCGTAGACACTTATAGCATTTGGCAGCCACTTGGCGTCTGTGCTGGTATCACGCCGTTTAACTTCCCAGCGATGATTCCACTATGGATGTTCCCAATGGCGATTGCTACAGGTAATACATTCATTCTAAAGCCTTCTGAACAAGACCCGATGGTGACCATGCGTTTGGTTGAGCTTGCCGTTGAAGCGGGCGTACCTGAAGGTGTGTTAAACGTCGTACATGGCGGCAAGGCGACGGTTGATGCCATTTGTGATCATCCAGATATCAAAGCGGTTTCGTTTGTTGGTTCTACCAACGTCGGCAAGCATGTCTACGAGCGCGCTAGTAAATCTGGCAAACGTGCCCAGTGCATGATGGGTGCCAAAAACCATGGCGTTATCCTACCTGATGCCAATAAAGAGCAAACACTCAATCAGCTAGCGGGTGCAGCCTTTGGTGCCGCCGGTCAACGTTGTATGGCATTGTCAGTCGTGGTGTTAGTCGGTGCAGCAGGTGAATGGATTGACGATATCAAAGCCAAAGCAACAGGCTTAGTCGTATCCGCAGGTAAGCATGATAAAGACTTAGGTCCACTAATTTCTCCTGCCGCAAAAGCCCGTGTTGAGCATTTGATTGATACTGGTGTAGAAGAAGGCGCTAGCTTGATTCTTGATGGTCGTGGCATTACTGTCGAAGGCTATGAGAAAGGCAACTTTGTAGGACCGACTATCTTTGATAATGTCACAAGTGATATGCAAATTTATCAGCAAGAAATCTTTGGGCCTGTTCTGTGTATCATGCGTGCAGCTGACCTTGATGAAGCGATTGAGCTATTGAATGCCAACCCACATGGTAATGGTACGGCGATCTTTACTCAGTCAGGCGCTGCGGCACATAAATTCCAACAAGATGTGCAAGTCGGTCAAATCGGTATTAACTTACCAATTCCTGTGCCACTACCGATGTTCTCATTCTCAGGCTCGCGTGCTAGTAAACTTGGTGATCTCGGTCCTTATGGTAAGCAGGCGGTACAATTCTACACCCAGACCAAGACGGTTACTGCACGTTGGTTTGATGATGAGGCAAGCCGCGGCGTGAATACCACTATTTCAATGTAATCGTTAATCCACTATATTGGCAGCATCTCAACAACATAGCGACAATCTTACTCAGTATGTTTTGACAAAGCATGATTTATGATTGTCGTTTTGTCGCTGCTATACTGTATAACGATATTGAACTGATGACTTATTAAACTTTCTTCACCATATTTGCTATGCAAGCACAAGGATGACCCTATGGATTTCTCATTAACGGAAGACCAAATTGCTTTTCGCCAAACCGCTCGGCAATTTGCCCAAAAAGAGCTAAAGCCGAACGCGGCTGAGTGGGATCGTACCTCACATTTCCCAATCGATGTCATCAAAAAATCAGGTGAGCTTGGATTTTTAGGGTTATATACCAATCCAGAATATGATGGCTTAGGGCTACCGCGCTTAGACTCTGCGATGGTGTTTGAAGAGCTGGCATGGGGTGATACGGCAGTCGCTGCTTATATGAGCATTCATAACATGGCGGGCTGGATGATCGGTGAGTATGGTAGTGATGCTTTGTGTAAAAAGTATTTACCCAATATGGTCAGTGGTGAATGGCTTGGAAGCTATTGCTTAACTGAGCCAAACGCCGGTTCTGATGCTGCCTCATTACGCACCAAAGCTGATAAGCAAGGCGACCATTATGTACTCAATGGCGAAAAAACCTTTATCTCGGGCGCAGGCTCGACTGACGTCTTAGTGGTCATGGCACGTACAGGCGGTGCAGGCCCAAAAGGGGTTTCAGCATTTGTGGTAGACGCTGACAGCGATGGTATTGAGTATGGTAAAAACGAGCATAAAATGGGTTGGAAAGCGCAGCCGACGCGTACCATCAGCTTTAAAGATGTCAAGGTGCCAGCAGAGAATTTAATCGGCGAGGAAGGCCAAGGTTTTCGCATTGCGATGAAAGGCTTAGATGGCGGTCGTATCAATATTGGTATCTGTGCGGTAGGTACGGCGCAGTCAGCGCTAGAGACAGCGACAAATTACGTCCAAGAGCGTAGCCAGTTTGGTAGCCCGATTGCCAGCTTACAGTCCGTACAGTTTAAGCTTGCGGATATGCTCACTCAGACCATTACCGCGCGACAAATGCTGTATCTAGCGGCTAATAAAGTCGATAACAATGATGGGCAAGCTTCTACCTATTGTGCGATGGCAAAGCGTCTTTCCACTGATCTTTGTTTCGATGTTGCCAATGAAGCCTTACAGCTACATGGTGGCTATGGTTATCTAAATGAGTATCCGCTAGAGCGACATGTACGAGACTTGCGTGTTCATCAGATTTTAGAAGGCACTAATGAGATCATGCGAGTGATTGTCTCGCGTCAGCTCATGCAGGATGATGCATTGAGTCAATTGCGTTAATCGAAGTACGCAACTATTTTATGACAATACTTTTATAGCAATACTTTAAGTTCGCTATGGTTTTCTATAGCTATTTTACCTAGCGCTTAACCAATAAATCTTACCAAATTCAGATAAAATAAAGGATTATTTATGACGGATTATACCAACCTCAAGTTATCAATTGACGGTCACATTGCTACCGTAACACTGAATAACCCACCAGCCCATACGTGGACGATGGACAGTCTACCAGCGCTAAAGCAGCTGGTTACTGACCTCAATGCCAATGATGATGTTTACGCCTTAATTATCCATGGCGATGGCGAGAAGTTCTTTTCAGCAGGTGCGGATTTAAACAATTTCTCAGACGGTGATAAAGGCCAAGCAATCAGCATGGCAATCGCGTTTGGTGAAGCGTTTGAAGCGCTATCAGCGTATCGCGGTGTCAGTATCGCGGTTATAAATGGTTATGCGATGGGCGGTGGACTTGAGTGCGCGCTGGCCTGTGATATTCGTATCGCAGAAGCGCATGCACAGATGGCTTTACCAGAGACGGGCGTGGGCTTATTGCCATGCGCGGGCGGTACCCAAAACCTCACTATGTTGGTTGGCGAAGGCTGGGCGAAGCGTATTATATTGTGTGGTGAGCGCGTCGATGCCGAGACCGCATTACGCATTGGCTTAGTCGAAGAAGTTACGGCAAAAGGTGGCGGTTTATTAGCGGCACAAGCATTGGCGCAAAAAGTTGCTAAGCAATCACCTGTTGCCGTCAGTTACTCTAAACAGCTTATCCAAGCCGCAAGAAATACCCCGCCTGCACAAAACCTTATCCATGAGCGCGAAGCTTTTGTTAAGTTATTCGACACCAAAGATCAGCGCGAAGGCGTGCAAGCGTTCTTAGAAAAGCGTAAACCCACTTGGCAAAATAAATAGGCCAAATTAAATCAGACTTAGCGCTAATATTTTTCCTTTTAATTTTTAGGTTACTTTTATGACAGCAGCTACGACAGCGACGGACGATACTAATAATCAAAATTCCGTAGAAACAATCACACAAGAAGCGCCAGTACTGTTCGATACCGAGCCGACAGAGTGTGGCCATCTTATTGGAATAATGACGTTAAACACGCCCAAATCTCTCAATGCGCTCAGTGTTGAGATGTGTCAGTTATTAGCCCAGCAGCTAGAGCAGTGGCAAAATGACGATCAGATAGTGGCATTGGTATTAAAAGGAGCAGGCGACAAGGCGTTTTGTGCTGGCGGCGATATCCGTAAGCTGTATGACAGTATGTCTACCAGTGCGCCGCTACCGAACCCATATGCGACAGAGTTTTTTGGTCATGAATACCGTCTTTATCGGCAGATGCATTTTTATCCAAAGCCATTAATACTCTGGGGTGACGGCATTATTATGGGTGGCGGCATGGGTTTGATGGCTGGCTGTAGTCATCGTTTGGTCACTGAGCGCACCCGCTTTGCTATGCCAGAAGTAACTATTGGACTGTTTCCTGATGCTTCTGGCAGTTGGTTTTTACAGCGCATGCCAGCTAAAACAGGTTTGTTCTTAGGGTTAACAGGTGCGATGTGTAACGGCAATGACGCTTTATTATCTAATCTTGCAGAGTATGCCGTTGCCAGTAGTGATTATGATGCCATCATACAAAGCTTAAAACAGAGCGATTGGCAAGTGGCAGCAGGTAGCACCGATAAATGTCACAACAATAGCGCTCATAGTATCGTTAGTCGCGCGCTGGCAGCACAGCCTGTTGCCGAATTGCCTGCTAGCAAATTAGCAACCTATTGGCATCCTATCCAACAGTTGATGAACAGCGGTGGACTGGGAGATATTGATGCACTTCTACAAAGTGACGAAGCGCTAGCAAAGCTAAACTCAGACTTTGCAGCAGACAGCTGGACGCAGCGGGCAGCAGACACATATCGTCAAGGTTGCCCAGTTACCGCCGCTTTGACCTACGCGCTTTATCATAAAGTCACGGACTTATCGCTAGAACAAGTTCTGTATTTAGAGGCCAACGTAGCGGTACATTGTGCGGCCAATCCTGACTTTAAAGAAGGCGTACGTGCGCTACTAATTGATAAAGATCGCAATCCACAATGGTCGCGTTCATTAGCAGACTGTCTCAGTACCGAAGGGCAGGAATATATACATCAGCACTTTGTGAACCCTTATGCTAAAGGCGAGCATCCTTTGGGCGATTGGTTGGGTGATGAAGCTTTAGGCAGCCAGCTTGTGCGCTAAGAGCTTGTAACCTCGTTATAAGAATCAGGTATAAATTAAAAAACGTAAAACTATGTGTAGCACTGTCTGCATAAGCAATCATCAAGGAGCGATGAGATGGGAACAAAGGATTCAGGTTTAAGCAATAAAGACTCAAATAATACTGGCAAGCCAAATATAGCCTTTATTGGGCTTGGCAATATGGGCGCACCGATGGCAGAGAATTTATTAAAGGCAGGTTATATGCTCTCTGTCTATGATTTGTCTGAAGACGCTACCCAGCGCTTGCAGAAAGCAGGTGCCAGTGTGGCTGCTAGCCCTAAAGATGCTGCGAACAATGCACAAGTCGTCATTAGCATGTTGCCTGCGGGCAAGCACGTCCATTCTGTCTATTTAGGTAATGATGGAGATAATGGGGCCGAAGGCCTACTGGCAGAATTGCCCAAGGGTACGTTGGTCATCGATAGCAGTACCATCGCGGCAGCTGATGCAAGATTGGTAGCAGAAGCAGCAAGTAAGCTTGGTATAGACTTCTTAGATGCGCCAGTCTCTGGCGGTACAGGCGGCGCCATCGCTGGTAGTTTAACGTTCATCGTTGGTGGTAGCGACGATGCGTTCGCCAAAGCTGAGCCGATACTCGCTGTTATGGGCAAAAATATATTTCATGCTGGCGACCACGGTGCTGGACAAGTCGCGAAAATCTGCAATAACATGCTGTTAGGCATTCTAATGGCCGGAACGGCAGAGGCGATTAATTTGGGGGTTAAGAACGGCCTTGACCCTAAAGTGCTATCAGATATTATGCTACAAAGTTCAGGTCGCAATTGGACATTAGAGGTCTATAACCCTTATCCGCAAGTAATGGAGAACGTGCCATCTAGCAATGGTTATAAAGGCGGCTTTATGAGTAAGCTCATGCAAAAAGATCTTAACCTTGCGATGCAAACGGCTAAAGATACGGAAGTTGAAACCCCAATGGGAGCCAAAGCGACAGAACTTTATGAAGCACATACGGTAGACAACGGCGATAAGGACTTTTCTAGTATTATGGCGCGCCATGATAGCTCAGTACTATCTTAATGCTCTAAATGATTAAGTCTCTTAAGCAGTTTTGAATACTGTGGTTTAATGAAGTATTAAAAGACTGTTCTTGATAGTGCGACTAAGAAAAGTATAAAAATAGCCCTGCCCTGAAAGGCTGATGCTAAAATCACCCCAAACGTTGTTGTAAACCTAGCTAAGGTCTCGACATTATCGTCGGTTTACGCCTAGTTTGGGACGATTTTAGCAATCAGCAGTCCTAATATTTGAATGTTCAACAGACCCTAAGTTCATCTATCTATTACCTTCAATTTTGTAGCTCGTATACCAGCGTCTGAATATCCTTCGCCGCTGCCTGCAAACGCGGCACGTGTGTCATTAGCTCATCTAATGACACGCGGATGGTTGGGGCGTGAATATATAAAGAAGCCAAATAGCGTGACTTTTTATCCAACACAGGCACCGATACCGCTACCATCTCTGAAATAAACTCTTCATTATCGATACCAATACCTGTTTCAGCGATACGATCAAGCTCGGCATTTAGAGTATCAACGTCAGTGATCGTATTTTTGGTGAATTTGTCTAGCGGCAGTCCTTGGAGGATTTTGTTGCGACTGGTGGTGGACAATTGACTCAGGTACAGCTTACCTGTAGCGGTACACCACATCGGTGATTTTGCGCCCACTGGTAGATAAATCTGTAATGGCAGCGACGTTTGAGCGCGGTTGGTATAGAGCATATCCATGTGATAGGGAATAGCAATACCACAAGTTTCTTTGATCTCATCAACTAACTTGTGCAAGATCAGCTGTCGTTCATTAAAAAACTGGCGCTGTTGCCAGAGCTCGACACTTAGGTTGCGGACCCGCTTACCGGGTATAATACCGCCACCGATATCAACGGTCACAAACCCTTCATCAACCAAGTTCTGAATTAGTCGATGGATGGTGGGTTTTGGGATATTTAGCTCTTGCGACAGTTCAAGTGGAGAAAGAGGTTTGGAGGCATAGGACACCGCTTCGATAATCTCTAACACACGGGTAATCGACGATACTTTAGGCATAAAAATGGCTCAATAATAAAAAATAATAAGGCAGAGAACGTCAAAACGTTTTAATCGATGAGTCAAATACTGGTAAAGCTAAGACACGACTGAATAACTCTCTAATTTAGCATAATATCAGTCTCAGACAAGCAATAGTCGCACTATGTAGTCAATCCGCTATAAAAGAGTGACAGCCTTTACCCAACTTGAAGTATGATTGCTAATTCTGCACTCGGTTGCCTTTACTCTCTTTTAAATGGAATCAACCATAATTAGTTGAATTATTATTTAAACATAGGCTTGTCGTATGATTCCTGCTCAAAATGGTCTTAGGCCAAAAGCTGCAGGATAAGCAATAAAAGATACGTCAACTCACAAATCACAACAAACTGTAGTAATAAGCCATATAACTACTATTGAATTAGTTTCATGGCTCGTCCATCATAATGACATATTTTGTAATACCATTACATGAACATTAAGCCATTTAGTATTCGTGTCTGTGCTCTTAAGTTACTTTGAGAGCGTTGTGTAACTGGAAGCCGAAGTTTTGCTGGTTAGTGTAGTAATTATTACAATTTCTATGCAATCTTTACATAATGGCAAATAAAAAGCGCGTTTATAGGGGTGACTTTTTGAGCCAAAATTGTTTTAATCTGCTCAACAAAATGATGGTTTAAAAAAAGCTGAATTATCATTTTTTATGGGCGAGTTATTTCACACTTTAGGAGAGTAATTATGAAATTTATTAAACTATCTGCAATCTCTGCCGCTATTCTAGCGTCAACTGCGGCTTTAGCTGCTGAACCTGTTATCGTTGTTGACGAAGCTGATGCTGTTGTATACGAAGCTGAGCCTGTTGCAGTTGCCTATGAAGCTGAGCCTGTTGCTGTCGCTTATCAAGCTGAACCTGCTTATGCATACAATGCCGACGCTGGCATAGTTCGTAACACGACTGGCGCAGTTTTTGGTGGTACTAAAACTTTCTTCCAAACCGCTGTTAACCCAGCCGCTGTTAGCGCTGAAGTGGGTACTTTAGGTTATGGTGCGAACATTGCTTGGTCAATGAACGAAAAAACTGAACTACAAGCTGGTTGGGCAGGCGGTGATGTAGCTGACCTATTCGGCGGTGATTTTGATGCAAATGATGTTAATTATGAAGTTGATTCAGACTTCAGCAACCCGTACCTTGGCGTTCAATACCGTCCTGCAGCTAACTGGTTCACTATGGGTGCTGGTGTTATTGTTCCTGACAACGATATCGATGTAACTGCTAATGCTAATGGTGGTGGTGAAAACAGCTATTACCAAATTAACGATGTTAAGTATAGTGCAGATGATGTAGGTACTCTACAAGGTACGTTGGAACACCGTAACAAGCTAGCTCCTTATGCTACTATTGGTTTCCGTCCTAACATCGGCAACAACTGGGGTGTATTCGGCGAAATCGGTGCAGCATACATGGGTAAAACTGATGCGACTGTTAATGCAAAAAACCCAGAAAAACTAGTAGGCATTTCTAATGGTGTTAATAATGTACCTTCTGGTTTAAATGCTGGCCAAGTTGCAAATCTTGCTGAGCAAGAACTTGAAGATAAAGATTGGTTAGAGTGGTTCCCAATTGTTAAACTTGGTGCAACTTACCGTTTCTAATCTAATCGCAGTCTAAGCACTGTATTTAGAGTAAGTAAAAAAGGCGGCCTTCGGGTCGTTTTTTTATTGTTTATAAGTAATTGATTTAATTAGTAAATATATATTTCTAATATGTTTTGGTAGCCACTTTGGTAGCCATTTTTATAGTTATCTATTCTTATTGGTAGCTATAGGGCGGTCTGTTTGTTCATGACTTGGCAAGCGGTTACCGCTGCTTAAGTAATTTTTATACGTCCGCATAATTAAAAGTTTAGCTATTGCTTTCTGCTTTAACCTCTATTAACTTTTTAACATGCTTGTTTTAACCAATTATAGACGCTAAGTTATACGCTATAAGGGTTCGGCTAGGTTTGCGGCTTTAACCTATTTTTAAAACGGGTTTTATTTTGCGCGTGGCAATAGGTGGGGTGTCCGTTGGTTCGAGCGTAAATATACCAAACAATACCCCCCTCTAACGTGTCCGAAAACTAACACACTCTATCAGGATTGCGAGCGTCCACCGTTTGAATAACTATCTTAACGGGCATTACCTCGCTGTCCTTATCACTATCACCTTTATCTAGCCCCAGTAGCTTAGCTTTTGACATGGTAGCAGCAACCATAGCAGATGCCTGTCCGTTAGCCTTAGCGGTCAATCTAGCATCGTCTAATTCTGTCATCAGGTCATCAATATTCATTTTCATTCTTTACCCCATAATATTTTTATAGGTTATCGCTGCTTGCTCAGACGACAATTCATTCATCAGCTCGCTAATGGTTTGCACCTCATCGGCATAAACATCTTTAATCACTGGCTTATCTAACCCTGTCAGCTTTGCCATAGTAGCAGTGGCTTGTATCATTGCAGACGGTTTGCGGTCATCTATGGCGATTTGCCTTGCCTGTTCTAACTGATCGAGTAAGTCATCAAGTGTTAATCTGCTCATGGCTCAATACTCCTCATCTAATCGCTTACTGATTGCCAGTGCCACTTCAGGCGTTAATGGTTCTGGTGATACACCTGCGATATTAAAAACGACTGGCTGACCGTTATGCGGTGTTATGTCCCTCATGTTATCCATGCCTAGTAACTTGGCTTGGCTCATGGTGGCTGTGACTATGGCGTTCGGATTGCGGTCATCAATCGCTATCTGCTTTGCTGTCTGCAAGTCTGCTATCAGGTCGTTAAGGTCTGGTAATCGCATTTGCTTACCTCTTATCTTGTGCAATTTAGTTTATCAAGGGTTGATTGCCATACCTCAACACTAAGTCGGTCATGCTCATTTACCAACCTATCAAACGTCTTTGAGTGCATGTAGCGAGGCTTTGCACCAATGCCATGAATAACGCCTTGCTGCCAACCTAAACGCGCTCTAATCGCTGCTATTCGACTGAATACACGGTCAATCGGTTGCTGTAACTGGCTGCCATAATTAGCCCCGATGCAATGACGGCAAACATACAAGCCAGCGCAATATAAGGTCGATGTTCTATGACGGCATTTAGGGCATAGCCACCAGTAACGATAACCGCCATAGTTGCATGACGTTTTTGTTAGCTGAATAGAGTATTGATAGGGTTTGCTGCGATGGTTATAACTGACTTCGATGCTTTTAGCGTTACCTTCTCTTAGCTGCTCACGATAGCGTGAGATAGGTAACTTTAAGTAGTCGTTTAAGCTGTGAGTAGTGGCAAGTGCTGGCATGATGATCTCTAATTGTTATCTAAATCATTAGGTAAATTCATCTTTATCATAACATAGTGAGTATTTTTAACCTCACGTTTTCTATACTTAAGTGCTCGTTATGCCTGCTAATATTACTTTATGCCCTGCTAAAATCTGCTAAAATCTGCTAAAGTTGCTAAAGTTCGCTCTATCCCTTTATTTATAAGGCTTTTGACTTAGCTAGCCACCTGCTAAGGGTCGCTAAAGTTGCTAAAGTTCGTCTGCATTGGCTAGGTTTAGCTAAAGATTAGCAAGTCTAGCAATGCTTAGCAGTCATACAGCTAAAGTAAAGCCCTTAACTGGTAAGGGCTGTAGGTAAGTTTAGCAAGTTTAGCGGCTTTTACTGGTCGCTAATCAGTCATAAGCTTAGGATTAACATACACTAAGCGGCGGCGGCCCTCACTTTCTAGCCTGATATGCCCCATGCTTTCAAGATCATCAAGTAAGTAATTAAGCTTTTTACCTCTTAGCGCATTGGGTGCATGCTGTGTCACAAAAGACTTGTTTAATACCGCTGGGTTTTTGTCTTTGGCTTTGTCTATTAGCCAGTTGCTTAACTTCTCAATGTCGGTTTGTTCACCGGTTGGCGTTGCATCTTGATAGCGCAAGCGTTCGGCCGTTGAGTAGCTAACCAACATAAAAGCCCGTTTAATGTCATCGGTAGTAATGGTCTTACGTTTATCAAAGAATGCTATCAAGGTGGCTATGCGGCTGGCATTTTCTGCCATACGTGAGGCATACGCTTTTAAGTATTCTAACGGCATGTTTTTAGCTTGCTGGTTCTCTATGGCCTGCATATGCTCATAGAATACTTGTTCTGTCTGCTTATCTTGCCAGCTCATCTTAAAGCGTTTGGGTGCTCCTTTCTCATCAGTGGGCGCGTTGCTGTCCACGGGGTCTAATAGGTCGCTGCATCTGCTCCAATAGGCTTGTAGGTCGCTATCCATAAACGGGCTTTGCTGTCTGCGCTCTATATCGTCCCATGTTCTATAACCTTGCAAGCTGTTAGGGCAAGCAATTAAGGCCCTTGCTAAAAAGCCTTGCTGGTTCATCATGTCATCAGTTAAGGCCGGTTCTAAGATAATACGTTGAGCCATTAGCATTAACGTCATACGCACGTTATAGGCTTTGGTGCGTGGGTTTGCATAAGCGTTCTTTTGTGATCGTGTCCGGTTCACTTCGCCGCCGCTGTAAAGGTCGGTAATGGCTGCTAGTGCGTTGCCGGCTGTGTCACCTTTCATGGTATGACCATTAAAGAATTGGGCTGCGTCATCAGTGGACCATGATGCATCTGTAATTTCACCATTAACAAACTTATCTAATACCGGCTCAATAGTGGCATCTTTAAATAGCCGTTCGGGGTTGTGGGGTGCTGGCTCATTGGCTTGGTAGTCTTTGAGTTCTGCACCTTTTAAGCTGGCAAGCTGTGCTTTGTGCTCCTCATGCCTTGTTATATATTGCTCATACTGTTTCTGCTCATACTCTTTTATTTTATGGTGGCTTAAGTCCATCGCTTGCGTTTTGCCGCTGCCACTTTCCCCCTCAGTGATCAAGATCAGGCTTGCCGGCATATGCTTATAGCCAATAGGTGCATCAACGTGGGCCTGTCCCATGTGGGCTAGTGCGCCTAAGATACATTGACCGGCCATAGCATCAGGCACTTGCTGATAATAAGCTATTTTCTTAATGACCTTTTGTAGCAGTCCGTCCCATGCTTCTATTGGGTAGCGTGTCGGCTTGCTTGGGTCACTTGATAGCGGTTCAGGTGTGGGCCATGCTATGGTTTTAAGGTCGATTATCTTTGTATCATCAAGGGCTAGTATGGCCTGATAAGTTAAGCGGCCATACTCTAAGTGCTCTAATACAGTGCGATCACTAGTAATAACGGCCCTTACGTTTGAGCCTATCAGTGGCTTGATAAACTTGTCTTTAACGTCCGCTGTGGTTATCACGGTAACGGGTGCATCTTGTGCAAAATGCTTAACCATGTCATTAAATGACCACTCATCACGGCTGGCTAGTATCGTTACCGGTTCACCTAACAAAAGATAAGACAGCTCTACGGCATCAGCTATATTATCAACGGCTATAAGTTCGTGGGTGCTGTCCATCGTGCCAATGATAAAAGCGGCCGTTTCAAAAGGATCAGTCACTATATAATCTTTGGGCTTGCCGTTTGGTGGTATGCATAACAAGTTTACCGGCTCATAGTCTTTGTTATGCAATACTAGGCCCACCATGCCCGTGGTTAGCAGCTCACCTTGATTTACTGACAAATTAGCCTTAATATCTAGTAGTCTGCTAGGTTCTAAAATATCGTGTAATTTCTTTAGCAGTTCGTCATCTTGTAGCGTTTGCGCCGTTGCTGGTTGATGTTCACCTAAAATGCTAACTAAGCCCGCCTTGCCGCGGGTTTTTTCTTGGCTGTCGGTTGGTGTGGTCATTGTTTGCCCTCCTTGCCGTCATCAACATATGATTGCTGTATCTTGTCCGCTGCCCGTTTGATTTGGTGGTAGCGTTGCATCTCTTTATCACGCCTTTTCTGTTCCCTGCCATGTATTGATTTAGCATAGGCCAGTTGAGCGTCCATAAAGGTTTTAGGGTTATCGCTGCTCATAAGTTACCCCTTGCAATTGTACTGGCTCGCAAGCGATCAATGCCAATGCTAAGCCAATGCCTGTAACCCATGCCATAAAGATGATAAAGCTAATTAGTAAGCCGCGTTTATGTGGCTCATTGCCATTATCTGCCCCGTTGTGGGGTTCAAGGTCAGTTTTGCGGTTATTATCACTCATGGCTGGCTACCTCCATTTGGTACGGTAATGCGTGTTCACAAAACATGTCACTAACAATGCCTGCTAGCTCGCTACTGGCATAAAGTGCGGCTTTGACTGCCACAAGTACGCCTTGACTAACATCATCTTTTGTTTTGATAGCATCTAGCGCGGTGGCTAGGTGTTCGGTATCGTTGTAAATATCTTGTATGCGGTCATACATAAGCCGTAAGTACAAACTATCTACGGTCATTAGGCGTTCGGCTGGCGTGTCGCTTGATATGCTGGGGTGGTTGCTCATTTGGTCACCTCATTGTCAATATCAATCCAATAGACGTTCCAGTGTTTGCCGTCTTTATCTACTCGCTTGCGCTGTATGGTTAAGCCTGTATTTTCTAGCTGGTTAATGCGAGTGGGTAGCGTGGCTATTCTATAAAGTTCGATAGCTTGCCAGCGTGTGATTGATTGACCAGTTAAAAGATGATCTTTAATGATTTGGTTTTGGGTGCGTTTTAGATTATCCATGATTAAGCCCCCTCATTAGTAGCGTTTAGATAGTCCACAATGTCGCTACCTTTGAAGTAGTAAACGCCATTGATAGATAACGGCTTTGTTATCGTGCCAGCTTTGATCCATCTACGGACGGTCTCAGGGTGCTTATGAAATACATCAGCTATCTGCTTAACCTGATAAAGCTCTTTTGGGTTCGCCAATAGGTAAGCTAAATTTAGCTTATTGGTGGGTGCTGCGTGGGTAGTGTTAGGCATTGCCTTAACTCCTTAACGGTTGTGGATTAATGTCGTTAAAGAGATATTATTGTAGGTAGGTGCTGTAAGGAATATTTATGCGTGTATAGCGCATGGTATGCCTGCATAGCGTGTTGTATGCCTGCATACCACAGTATGATAGGTTATGAAAAATCGCCTTTACGGGCTTCGCTTAACCATCGTTTGATAGAGTCATAAGACGGCTTTTTACCTGTTTCTATATTCTGCTTTATATATTCGGCTGTTTCAGCAAAAGTAGTAAAGTTCTGTTCGTCCATGATCTGTAAGTATTGTTTCTTTTTTTCAGGTCTGGTTTGATTGTGTTTTGACCATCGTTTATCAGCTGCTTTTTTACCAATAGTTGATACTACTGTTTCCATATAACTTATGTCATCAAAACTAGCATTAGTTAATGCACCTCCATATATCAGGATTGCCAATTCATGATGTTTACAAGATACATGATAAAAGCCAAGATCATAGGCTAAATAAGATAAGCATCTATATAAAATTATTTTTAGTATTTCAGTTAGATTGCAATCTAATAACCTATTCTTTTCTTCTATTACATACCTATGTAATATCTCATTCACTAAATCGTTATCATCTGCATACAATACAAAATTACGCGCTATATTCTTGAAGGCAGACATTACAAAAACATTCAAACTACATTCACAATCATAATCACAGCCACAATCAGGGTCGCCACTAAAATCATTATTTTTTTTATAATCTAACTCGGATTGTCGTACATAACTATTTACGTATGACTCTATATGCTCTAAAAAAGATAAGTTATTTTTAGACTGAATTTCACTGCAATCTATGTCATGTAAAATTGCGTTTGCAATGAAGTCATTACAGGGTGTTGATAAGTTAATTTCAAAAGCTGTATTCAATAATTTATACTGACGCGCCTCATTTTCTTTATCACACATAATCATGCCTTACTTGTCATTCATACCTTAATAAAAATAGGTGCAAGGCATGCCAGCCTAAGGCATGAAATGGCTGGCGTTCGGGTAATTAGTCCTAGCCTTGCATGGTCATTGTAGCAGCGTCTTAGCCCTGCTTTTGTGCTTGTTGTTTAAAATCAGCATGAATAACATTATCAAACTTGCCAGCTTTTACATCGTCTAGGTAGTTTGCCCAGTCATTCATCATTTTTGCTCTTTGATCTAAGCCAGTCATGCGATTGTATGCCGTACCGTAAGCGTTAAGCATACGGTGACCTAGTGCCAGTTCGGTTATCAGTTCGTCATAGCCTAGCCGCTCCATCAGCATGGTTTTTGCGCTACTTCTAAAACCATGTGGGCTATGAATACCTTTATAGCCCTGCCTGTTATTCATTAGATCACTGTTTAATACTTTGTTTATTTCTTGCGTATGGTGGTAAGGCTCAGTTCTACGCCTTGGATTATGGAATACATACTTGCTATTACCTGTCAGGCTTTGCATCTGCTCCAATATAGCTATGGCTTGCGGTGCTAGTGGTATAACTATGCTAGCCACCATATCGCCCCTGTTACCTGCCTTTTGTGGTTTAAGTTCCCATTGCTTTTTAAGCCAGTCAATATCTACCCACTGCATAGCGCAAGCATCACCAACGCGAACAAACGTTAATGATAGTAGCTGCAATATACGTTTGTTATATAGCTGGCTTGCATCGTCTAACTGGTCAATATCTTTTATCAGTTCTGCAAACTCTTTAGGGTCTGTTAGTGAAGGGTAGTGTGAGGGCTTATGAGTTTTGAGCGTGCCTTGCAAGTCGCTTGCTGGGTTGTACTCTATAATCATGTGTTTTTTGGCTAGCTGTAAAATGCTTTTAAGTAGCTTTTTAATCCTTAGTCCTTTGTCTGGGTTTTCTTTTTGAATACTGGTTATAAACTTAATGACTAGGCTAGGGGTTATGTCAGTCACACGCATTTGCCCTAAATTCTTTTGAATAGGTCTTAGCAGTATTTCATTATTATGATTTGTGCTATAGCTTAGATTTTTGCTGGCTTGTAAGTCTTGCCATTCACTAATGAAGTGATCTAGCGTGTTAAGCCTGTCTAGTAAGTCCTTTTGCTTTTCATTCTCTTTATGCTCTAAAGGGTCTGTACCTTTGGCTAGTAATGCCGTGTTATCTCTGTACATATCCCTAGCATCAGCAAGCGTTAAAGCTGGGTATTGTCCTAGCGTCATGTATGGACGTTTACCAGTAATAGGGTGGGTGTAGCGGTGTCTAAAATCTATTGCAGCATCTAAGCCATTCTTATGCGGTCTTATCCGTACTTCTAAGCCTTTATAGCCAGCAATGGGGTAGCTGACTGTCTTACCAGCTTGAATAGTATCTTTAACGGCTTTTTGGATTTGTGAGTCTAGCTTGATAGTTTTCTTTGTCATATCTTAACCCCATTGTAGGTAGCCAATCTGGTAGCCATTTTTTGATATTTGGTAGCCACTTTGGTAGCCATTCAAAACGCTTTACATTGTAGGGCAATGTTGTACGTTGTAAGCTATGATATATCTAATAGCCTTTAATATCAATGGATATGAGGTTATATTTAAAGAAAATTGTTATTTGAAATTAGATGATATTTGATGAAGTAAATTAGAAAAATGCGTCCTTCGGGTCGTCTTTTTTTGTTTGCATTAAAGCGGTAATCAGTAAAGTATTATCCAAGTAGGTGAATAATCTGGGCTATCTAAAAAATAACGACAGTTTGCTGCGACGATAAAACCGCAATGTGATAGTCAGTCTTATCATCACCAGTGATAACGAAAGATGATTTCTCACTCATTTTGTCAACCAAGCTGGGCAGTAAATAAGAGTAATCCATTCCCAATCCTTGCGCCAATTTATACTGATGAATCTTGATAAAGCTTTCTTTTATTTGCCAAAACAGCTTAGTCATGGTGCTGCGATCGCTTGCTGATAAGGCTTGTAAGGCGGCAATTTCATAAGGATGATAAAAGCGCTGTGCCACGTTCCGTGCAACCTCATTGGTCTCTATATCGATACCTACGGCGTGACGTCGACTGATGGCCACTGCAATTTTATTATTAGAAGATTTATGGCTAGGGTGACGAAAGTCTGTATCACTATCTGTATGCCTATCGTTTTTATAACCCGCACCCGTATGGCTAAAACATACGTAATATTTACTGTTCATCAGTCGATACGGGAAGTCGGATTCATCTAAGGTGTCAGTGATTGCTAACTTATTGAGCAATGCTTTTAACAGTAGCCGAACGCCTTTGCGTTGTTGCTGACGTTGATTGTAAGCGATATCCCGCACAGACAAATGACTTTGCGATGTATAATGCTGCCAGTTAGCATCATGTAGCTGATGCAAATTCATATCTGGTATATTAAAAACGGATAAGCATGCCGATTTACTCCTTGTTTCTCTAAGGTGTAAAGAGAGAGATTCGCTCACCTCTGCGGTAGCGCACCATGTCATTGGAGCAAGCTGAGTATATTTAACGTCTATTAACTGCAATTTTTGCATCATTATTATTCATTTTGTGCTTTTTGATATCCGCTATCTTAACTGACTGAAATGCAAAAAGCCCAGCAATATTGATATTACTGGGCTTTGATAAAGCGTATAAAGCTTTATGGATTATTGGCAGTTTACTTGATTTTAGTAAGACAACTCAGCACGGCGGTTTTGTGCATAGGCGTCTTCAGTATTGCCAGCTGCCGCAGGACGCTCTTCGCCATAGCTGATGACACGAATGTTATTTACAGCAACACCTTGAGCAGCAAGATAGTCACGTGCTGCTTGGGCACGGCGCTCACCAAGGGCGATATTGTATTCACGGCTACCGCGTTCATCGGTATGACCAGCGATCACGACACCAGCGGCTGGGTTTGAGCTTAACAAGCCTGCGTGTTGGTTCAACACACTGGCTGCTTGTGAGGTGATTTCACTGCTATCAAAGCCAAAGTAAACAACCGCTTGTAAGTTTTCAGCACCAGTAATAACGGCGTTTGAATTGTCTACAATAACAGCACCATTGTAGCCAGCTTGACCACCTGGGATACCTAGTGGTGCAACCACGACTTCAGAGGTAGCACGCTTGGTTGCACAACCTGTGGTAATGGCAACGGCGCTTGATAATACAGCGAGGACAGCGATCTTAGAAAAACTGATTGACATGACGAGCTCCTAAAATTTTAATTAGATTTGTTGTTTTAAACTGCTTACGATAAAACTTAGGCAATTACTATCTATCATATACTAAATGTTACTTTATGTAAGTAGTATTACTGTAAATAATCTGCAAATTACATAAGGTCTTTCATACTATTCAAACAACACGCGAATTTTTACCAACGATGTTTGCCCCAGTTTTCAGGATTGGCCCAATAATCTGCATTGAGCCAGTTTGGTAATTGCTTATAATCGTACAAATTAAATTGCCATAATGTTGGTAATGAGGAGTCTGGTAGGGAGTCATCTATAGCACTGCTGCCAGTTACTTTCACAGACGGTTCGTCTAAAATATCAAATGGCGTAAAGCCATAAGCTTTTAGGTCTATGGAGCTATCAAGTGCAATCAGTAGATGCGCGGCATAAAGATCGCGATAGCGCATGAGCAATGGAATATATTGTGGTAATAGCTCTGCTGATAAAGTGGGTAGCCAAAAGCAGGCGAGCTCATAACGTTCTGATAATTGCTGTTGCGTAAGTTCTGATAACGTTGATAAATGCATTTTTCCATTTTCATCAGCGTATTTTTTCAGTGTTGGCTGTAGGGCTAAACGCTCAGTTTTATCTTGCACCACCCACAGCAAATCAGAGCTATCATTGATTTGATCAAAAGTGATTTGATCAGCAGTGGTTTGTTCATTCGTGTCTGGCGACTTCACTTGTGTTGCTAATGATGGTAATAGCACATCAATATAATCTATTAAGAGTGGTAGGGTAATAGTTGCGCGATTAGCAGATTGTGTTGTCATTAATAAACCATTGATTGTTGGTGAGCTGTGTCTCTATTAAATCATTTTCATGGCGACTATCCAATGGATGATTGACGCTTTTGATATTTGCGTCGGATGATAGGCGTAATAATCTTGAGGGTTGCTCTTGAAATCTGCTGGTTTAGGTCAATGTAGCTAAATGTCGCTATTATTCTAATGATCATAAAAATTGTGCATAATTGACGTCCCGCCCTAATGTGATTTACCCAAATTTTTACTATAAATAATAATAGGAATCCCTATGTCTACTGCTGAAACTGATGCTCAAATTATCAACCCTGAAATGCCAGATGTGCCGCCGCATGCACCGAGTAAGATCAACTTAAAAGATTATAAAAAACCAAGCTTTGATGTAGAAACGGTTGATTTAGATATTAAGCTATTTGAAGAATATGCTCAGGTAGACAGTACCCTGAAGATGGTGCGCCAAACCGCTGGGAACATTGTATTATTTGGTGAAGAGTTGGAACTGCTGGCTATTACCATGAATGGTCGTAAGTTATCAGATGCAGATTATCAGCAACAAGCCGGTAAACTTACCATCACTGATATACCTGATGAACTTGAGGAAATCACTTTAGAGATTCAAGTACGTATTTGTCCGCAGACCAATACCGCCCTTGAAGGGCTTTACATGGCAGGTAGCGGTGACGATACCATGTTTGTGACTCAATGCGAGCCAGAAGGCTTTCGCAAGATTACTTTTTATCCAGATCGCCCCGATGTACTCGCGATATTCACCACCCGTCTTGAGGCCGATAAGCGCTATCCGACGTTACTAGCCAATGGTAATTTGGTAGAGGCAGGTGAGGTTACTGGTGCGTCAGACCGTCATTATGCGATTTGGCATGATCCGACCAATAAGCCAAGCTATCTGTTTGCCTGTGTCGTCGCTGACTTAGATGTATTGACGGATTCTTATACCACTAGCGAAGGTCGAGGCGTTTTACTAGAAATATACGCCAAGTCTGCCGATATCGATAAGTGTGATGTCGGTATGCAAGCCCTAAAAGATTCGATGAAATGGGATGAGGTTAATTATGGCCGCGCTTATGATTTAGACCGCTATATGATTGTCGCCGTTAGTCAGTTTAATATGGGCGCAATGGAAAACAAGGGTCTGAATATCTTTAATACCGCTTGTGTGTTGTCTAGCCCTGAGACCACAACGGACTCGCGTAGCTTTAGTGTGAAAGCTATCATCGCGCATGAGTACTTTCATAACTGGACAGGCAATCGCATCACGTGCCGTGATTGGTTCCAGTTGTGCTTAAAAGAAGGCTTTACTGTTTACCGCGATCAATCTTTTTCAGCCGATCAACAGTCGAGTGCCGTACAGCGTATCGATGATGTCGCGACTTTGCGTGCCCATCAGTTTGCTGAGGACGCAGGGCCACTGGCGCATCCTGTACGCCCTGAAAGTTTCGTTGAGATTAATAACTTTTACACGACGACCGTTTATGAAAAGGGTGCTGAAATCGTTCGTATGATTGCCAATACTTTGGGGGCAGATAACTTCCGTAAAGGTACTGATGAGTATTTCCGTCGTTACGATGGGCAAGCAGTTACCGTTGAGGACTTCTTGTCTGCGCTTAGTATTACTGATGATAAAATTGAAGATTTTATTGATTGGTATCGTCAACCTGGTACGCCAGTGGTGTCTGGTCACCAAGATTATGACAGCGCTACGCAAACATTGACCATTACTTTAAGTCAGCAAACCCGCCATGTTAGTGGTTTTGATGCGCCAAAACCTTTGCCTATTCCCGTAGCGACCGCGCTATTTGACCAAGATTCTGGTGCTATCGTCGCCGAGCGTATGCTGCTACTCGATCAAGCCGCGCAAACCTTTACCTTTGAAAATGTGACTAGCGAACCAGTAGTATCATTGCTGCGTGACTTTAGTGCGCCAGTACAGCTTAATTATGACTATCAAGATGAAGATTTGGCATTCTTACTCAAGCATGAAACCAACGGCTTTAACCGCTGGCAAGTGACGCAAATGCTGGTCAATCGCATCTTGCTGCAAGACCAAGGCGAGAAGAGCAACCCTGAAGTGTACCTACAAGCATTAGCGCAGACCTTGCCCGTGCTCGCAGCTGACGATGCGATGTTGGCGGCGCGTTTGCTTGATATTCCATCAGCGCAAGAGTTGGCTTCTGCTATTGCTGAAGATTATGATCCAGAGTTGGTCAAAGCGCAGCGTGAAGGCTTATATCAGCAAGTGGCAGAGATGCTAAAAGACCAATGGGCAGTACTTTATAAGCAGCTGCCCATGCAGTCTTATGAAGATAGCGCCGCCGCTCGTGGTACTCGTGCCTTGCGCAATGTGATATTAGACATGGCATTGACGGCTAACGTTGATGGTGCCAATGAATGGGCACAGCAGCAGTATGACAATGCCAGCTGTATGACGGAACGTTTTGGTGCATTAAAAGTGATGGTTAATCATCAATTGGCAGATGCGGATGCCTATTTGGCGGACTTTTATCAACGTTTCCAAGCAAATGACTTGGTTATCGATTTATGGTTTAGTGTGCAAGCATCAGCTGATACGGTCACTACTGAGGCTATCCAATCGTTGCTCACTCATACTGATTTTGATTGGAATACGCCCAATCGTGTGCGCTCAGTGATTAGCGCTTTTACCTCGCAGCCGACCGTCTTATGGACGGCAGAGGGTTTAGATATCTATATTGCTGTGATTAAAAAGTTGGATGATGCCAATCCTGTCTTAGCATCGCGCTTGTTGCAGGTGCTGGCGCGCTGGAATACCTTGGCTGAGCCACGTCGTCAGATGGCGCATGATAAGCTGTTAGATTTGCAGCAAGCCGTGTCTTCTAAACACGTGCTCGAAAGCTTAACGAGCGTACTAGGCGCAGCAAGTGAGTAGGACGGTTAGCTTAAGGCCTGTCCTCAAATTTATAAGCTGAAGTATAAAAAAAGCCCGTTTGACATTAATTATGTCAAACGGGCTTTTTGCTGAGTGGCCTAATAACGATTTATTATGACCAATCGCTATTAACGGTTAGGCAATACATCTTTTACCATGTCACGTAGATTGTATAGCGCAGTGACTGTGCTATCCCAATCTAAGCAACCATCGGTGATAGACTTGCCATACTCAAGCTGGCTCAAGTCAGCAGTTAGCTTTTGACTGCCGCCTTTAAGATGACTCTCAACCATCATGCCGATGATGGATTTGTTACCGTTTTGGATTTGCTCGGCGACGTTATTAATAACCATCGGCTGCAAGTACGGGTCTTTACCTGAGTTAGCATGGCTTGAGTCAATCATAATCTTGCTGTTGGTTTTTCCTTTTGCTAGCTCATTTTCCACTTGCGCAACAGCAGTTTCATCATAGTTAGGCTTGCCATTACCACCGCGTAGTACCACGTGTGCGTAAGGGTTGCCTTTAGATTTGATGATAGAGACTTTGCCATCTGAGGATAACCCTAAGAAGCTATGACCTTCTTTAACCGCTTGCATGGCGTTAACCGCAACCGTCATACCGCCGTCCGTACCGTTTTTGAAACCAACTGGGCATGATAAGCCAGAGCTCATTTCGCGATGCGTTTGGCTCTCAGTGGTACGTGCGCCGATTGCTGACCAGCTGATTAAATCCTGCATGTACTGCGGAGTATTTGGATCCAACGCTTCAGTCGCGCAAGGTAAGCCTTTCTCATTCAAATCAAGCAATAACTTACGAGCGGTACGCAGACCTTTTTCAATATCGAAGCTGTCATTCATATCAGGGTCGTTGATCATACCCTTCCAGCCGACCGTGGTACGCGGTTTTTCAAAATAAACGCGCATCACAACGAATATGCTGTCTTCGATCTCTTTTGCCAATGCAGCTAAGCGATCGGCATATTCGTGAGCGGCTTTGATATCGTGGATAGAGCAAGGGCCGATGACCACAAACAGACGCTTATCTTTACCATCCAAAATATCTTGGATCGTATTACGCCCTTTTAGGACGGTTTTATAGGCTTCGTCTGATAAAGGTAGCTCAGTTTTTAGCTCAGCGGGGGTGATCAAGGGAATGAATTTTTCAATATTCACGTCATCAATATCTGCATTATGGGTAGCTGGTGTTGTCATGATTATATATCGTCTAGCTGATTTATAGGAATAATCATTATGAGGACAAAAGTGCTGATTGACAAGGGTAGTGGCGCAGTTAATTAACTGATAACTGGAATGTGTAAACCAAAACTTCGTTATACTTCACCGTACTTTGTTCTGAACTGGGACTTTTAAACACCAGCTTACTGCGCAATTTTTTGCTTATGAAAGCGTCTTTGGGGGTTATCAGCCAACTGTGCTGAACTTTTATAAGCTAATTTAGCTATTTATAGCACGGTAACGTATGATGACAACATAAATGATATAACGCTACAATAGTAGTGAGGCAAGCATTTGCAGCTGTTAGCGCGGCATTACTCACTCGGTGGGTTATATTTTATAATAATTCTATTTTTGTTCATAATAATTGTACCCATTGTCATTTTTCATATTGAGAGCTTGTTATGACCGATTCTGCTACTTCCCATAAACATACTGACTTTATTGATCAGACAGATACCAATCAGCAGATGCCTGAATTTAAGACGGCACCACTGGTTATTGGTATTGTCGCAGGTGAGGTGTCAGGTGACAGTTTGGGGGCAGATTTTATGCAGCAGATGAATAACCTGCGTGATGATATCGTTTGGGTAGGCGTTGGTGGTACTAAGATGCAAGCGCAAGGATTGCAAAGTATTTTTCCACTAGAACGTCTGGCAGTGATGGGCTTGGTGGAAGTCATGGCGCAATTGCCTGACTTACTTAAAGCGCGCCGCGAGTTATTGAGCGCCTTCAAAATCGCTGATATCAATTGGTTTATCGGCATTGATGCGCCTGATTTTAATCTACGAGTCGCCAAAAAGTTAAAGCCAAAAGGCGTGTTTTGTGTACAGTACGTTAGCCCCTCTATTTGGGCATGGCGCGAGTCGCGTATTCATAATATTAAAGCAGCGACCGACCTTGTACTCTGTCTATTTCCGTTTGAGCTGCCAGTATATGAGCGCCACAATCATCCAGCGATATGTGTGGGTCATCCTTTGTTACGTACTATTGATCAGACCTTGATAGAGACGCCTATCAATCAGAGGCGCAGTGAGTTGGTCTGGCACAACGATGGTTTGCAGCAGTTTTTTATCGAGCGGTTCGATGATGTCAGCCAGCTTATTTGTGTGATGCCAGGCTCTCGGCGCGGGGAGATAACGGCTATTTTACCTCTTATGCTGGATGGTATTCAAAAGTTAATATTACTAGATCCGAAGCTGTGTTTTATCATTCCAACGGTCGATCAAAACCATCAGTATATCGTCCAAGACGTCATTGATCGACGATCAGAGCAATTGCGTGCCGCTATCGTGGTGGTCTATGACGACAGCCAGCCAGCGTTTAGTCAGCAGGCTATGGCTGCCTCGGATCTGGTGATGCTAGCATCTGGCACGGCAACCCTTGAGGCGATGCTGCTTGAGCGCCCAATGGTGGTGGTATATCAATTAAATAAGCTGACCTATCAGATTGCCAAGCGTCTGATCAAAGTCCCTTATGTGGCACTGCCCAATATTTTAGCCGACACCGCCATCGTCCCTGAGCTGATACAGGAGCAGGCGAGTGGTGATAATATTTGCCGCACCGTCATGCGTCTGTTGCAACCGCGTGCTTATGCAGAACAATTAAAAGCGCTTGTCGCTACCAAGCAGCTATTGCAGCAGCAAAGCAATCATGAGCCTGCTAATAGCGTGATTGATCAATGGTTTATGCAAAACCAGCATAAATCCTAAGGGATAATTGCGCATTATTTATCTTTAACACCTAAATCAATAAGACCACAAAAAATCATGAGCATTCAGAACAACCCTACAGATAGTATTATTCCGATTGACAAAAAAATCCAACAGATTGATATAAAATCCCAGTGCATTGATTTAGCCGAACCTATCCATTTATATGGGCAAGTGAATGTGACTAAGCTGCTCACTGAATATGGGATAAATACAGAGCCACACTTAAATACACAACAGCATGTAGAACGCTCAACGCTGCACAGCTCAACGCTGCAAATAGGTGTTGATGAAGCAGGGCGCGGACCACTTTTAGGTAGCGTTAATGTGGCCGCAGCGATACTGCCTGCCACGTGGTCAGGATTGATTGAAGAACAACCCTTAAAAGACACGCCTTTATCCATACTGACGGATTCTAAGCAGTTGAGTGAGAAAAAACGCGATATTCTTTATCCATTGGTGCAGCAAAATGCTGTGGGTTTTATCATCGCTGAAATACCAGCAGCGGTCATCGATCAGGTCAATATTTTGCAAGCAACGATGCTCGGTATGCGCTTATGCACTGAAGGATTGTTAGAGGCTATCGCTGAGCATCTTGCCACATCTATGCTGACATTTGAGGTTTTGTTCGACGGAAATCGCTGTCCTCAAGTAAACAATACCAAGCTCGCTGAATTAGGCATAGATCACTCTGCGATTGATTGCCAAGCATGGGTAAAAGGGGATGCGCGTCATACCAGTATCGCCGCAGCCAGTATATTGGCAAAAGTCAGCCGTGATACTACTATGTATACACTCGATACTCAGCATCCTGAATATGGGATTGCCAAACATAAAGGCTATCCAACCAAAGCGCATATGGAGGCGATTCAACAGTATGGGGTGCTACCCGAGCATAGACGTAGCTTTGCACCAGTGCGAAAGGCGTTGGAGAGTTAAAGACAAATGGAGAATTGCTTATTTATATAAATAGCCTAAGCAGAAATTATTTATCAATTTAAAAAAACATCCCTTAGTCAAAAATGAATGGTTTTTTGAGATTATGCGTATTAAGTTTTCATGTTTTATTAAATGACATTTGAATCGTTATTCGATAATATCCGTCATAGCTGATTTATTGCTCATAATAGGCACACCACTATCTTACAGGATAAAAGATGACTCTCAAATTACGAGAAAAAAACCTCGCGGCAGTAATATTTTTAACAGCGTTTTTGACGGCTTGTGGCGGCAGTGGCGGCAGTGGCGGAGACTCAGATGGCAGCACTAACAATACTACGCCCAAGCCAACACCGCCTGTTGCTAGTCCTGATGATACCTCGACTGATAAGCCTAATGACCAGACTGATAATGAGGCAAAAGCTGCATTAATTGCCAATAATACCTTTAGTCTAGCGCGCACCAGCTGTGGTCTAAGTGGTTTGTCTGCCGATACTGCACTGGATAATGTTGCGATTCAACATGCAAAATACATCAAGCATGTATTTGCTAATAGCACGCCGACTGCTTTTAGTCCGCACTATGAAAATAAGATTGCAGATATCGCCAACGTCACGGGTGATAATAACCCATTCTTTAGCGGAGTCAGCTTCACAGATCGGTTGTTACAGGCAAACTACGGCAACGCCCAATATGGTGTGACTGAGAATATTGCTCAGTCGGTCTATTATAGCTCGGCTGGCAATATTATAGGCTCTGATATAGTGGCAGGTGCAATGGCGAAGTCATTATTGGCAGCGCCTTATCATCTGCGTTCTTTGATGCTACCAGGCTCGAGTTTGACGGGTACGGGTATGGTCACTTATAAGCCTTATGGCAAAGACACGACCAACAATCAGGGTTATATCTTAGTCAACCATGCCTCAGCGACCAAGGCAAGCAAAGACAATACGGTGGCAGGCATATTCACTTATCCTTGCCAAGGGGTCAGTGGTACGGTGACTGCGCTGTATAACGAAACGCCAAATCCTGTCAAAGGAACGGGTCGTGACCTACGAGCTGATCCTATCGGGCAGCCCATCTATGTCAGTATGCCAGCTGCCCAGACCATTAAGCTCAGTAATATCAAGTTCCATGATGTTCAGCGTAACATCGATGTGCCCACTGAACTGCTTGATTATGGGCAAGATCCCCATAAGAATACCGTTTATGAGCTACCAGCGAACGAAGCTTTTATTTTACCCATTACGGATAATCTAAAAAGCTGCAAAATCACCACTAAAAAAGATCAAAACTGTGGTTTGCATGGCGAGAGTGAATATCGTGTAAGCTTTGATGTGTTAGTGGACAATCGAACGCTAAAGCAGCAGTCGTTTAGCTTTAGCACGGGTAAAGTGAACTACTAATCTATAGGGTATACCCTAGAATAAATAGCATAAAACAAAACAAGGGCTGAACCAGTTATCTGATTCAGCCCTTGTTTTTGTTATTATAAGTAACAACGCTTAGAATGAAGAATTCGGCTGCTGTAAAAATGCGTCTTCTTCTGCAGTCGACTCACGACCCAAGGCTTCATTACGGTGTGGATAGCGTCCAAATTCATCAATAATGTCTTTATGACGGCGTTCAAAGTCTAAAGTGGTTGGGTCATTTAGTTGCTCAAACAGCGGCAGATAGCGTTTATGGATAACAGCTGATTCAGAATGCATAAACGGCATAATAGTAAACTTGCGCCACTCCATCGGTAGGGTCTCAAAATGCGGCTGGGCAATGGCTTCTTGCGCTAATGCCACGGCCATACCGTCTTGAGCAAAGGCGCACGCTTGCTCGCGACATAGATTGCGGGAAAACTGATCTAAGACAATAATCTCTGCCAATCGTCCTGCCAAATTAGTGATTGAGCTATTCACATCGTTGTGATTGTCAGACCATCGCCACGGCGCACATTCACCGTGTTTTGCTGCTTGCCAGATTTTGCCAAACTTAGCCTTTATTTGCTTATCAAAGTTGTCATTTTGGGCAAACCAATATGGCTCATTATCTTGGTCGAACCAAAAATCCAACACTGCGCGCGCCTCAGCATCTAGATACTCTACATTAATATTCTTTGAATCGAGTTGCGATAAATTGGCTTGGCTAGCAGAGCTGGAATAATCGGTTGATAATGACATAAGATATTCTAATTACGGTGGATTTAGTCTACTATAGCGCAAATATTTATATCTGTCATGATACCAACAGCAGCTATTAGGTAACCTCTTATGAATGCAAAAACTTCGCTGAAAACCACAAAATCATCCTTGCCACCAACGCCTTATTATCTACTCGACGAAGCGGCAATCGTTGCCAATATGCAGATTATCGCGCGACTGTGTGAGCTGTCAGGCGCTAAAGCCTTATTGGCGCTCAAATGCTTTGCGACTTGGGGCGTGTTTGATGTGATGCAGCCCTATTTGCACGGAACCACTTCGTCGTCACTCAATGAAGTCAGACTTGGCTACGAGACTTTTGGTAAAGGTAAAGACAGTGATAATGAAAAAGAAACGCATGCTTATAGCGTCGCTTATAGTACGGATGAAATCGATGAAGTATTAAGCTACGCAGATAAGATTATCTTTAACTCAATCTCGCAGCTCAATGTATTTAAAGAGCAAGCCGCGGAAAAAGGTATTCCAGTTGGTCTGCGCTTAAATCCAAAGACCAGTAATTCATCGTTTATCATCGCTGATCCTGCACGTCCTTTTAGCCGTCTTGGCGAGCATGATAAAGATAAGATTGCAGCGGTATTGAGTGACATCACTGGCGTCATGATTCATAACAATTGCGAAAATGACAGTTTTGAGGCTTTTAGCGACAGCTTGGCTGATATCGAAGCTAGATTTGGTGACGTTTTAGCGCAGCTTGAGTGGGTCAGTTTGGGCGGTGGCATTCACTTTATCGCCCCTGATTATCCGCTAGAAAAACTTGCTGAGCGGTTGAAAGGCTTTAGTGAAAAATACGGCGTACAAGTCTACCTTGAGCCGGGTGAAGCGAGCATTCATGGCGCTGGATCACTAGTTACAAGCGTTTTAGATACTATGCATAATGAAAAAAACCTAGCAGTCGTCGATGCGTCTATCGAGGCGCATATGCTTGATTTACTGATTTATCGCGAGTCAGCACCCATTGCGGCTATTAATAAAGAAGCGATGAGTATTTCACCCGTTAATATGACCAAAACAGCTGACGTGGTGGACAACACTATTATTTATGGTCGTTCTTGTTTGGCAGGCGATATTTTTGGTGAGTATGCCTTGCCTAACCAATTACAGGTAGGCGATACCATTGCGTTTGGTAATGCGGCAGGCTATACCATGGTAAAGAAGAACTGGTTCAATGGTGTCAATATGCCAGCGATTGTGATTCGTCGTTTAGATGGTAGTATTGATGTGCAGCGCGAGTTTGATTACCAAGATTATAAGGCGAGTTTGTCATAACACTATTATGCTTGGCATTAATCAATAACACTGCCAAACAACTATCTAGAAATGAGTATTGCTCTCAGATTTTCTAAGTTATGTTGTAATTTTTGCCGAAAAGTAAGTAAAAATTGTTATAATCGCCACGGGCAAAAACAGCTGATTTTGCCCGACGGGTGCGTGGGTTTTCCTCGGTCTTCCTTTTTAATTCACGCATATCATTCACTCGTTTCTGTTTTGCATAGCCACAATCAATGGTATCGACAGGGACACAAAGGAGGATTGTTCATTGAACACAAACCAACCAGTTAAGCCCAACAAAAAAGACGTACTCATCATCGGAGCAGGCGGTGTCGCTCAAGTGGTCGCGCATAAATGTGCGATGCATAATGATGTGCTTGGTGAGATTCATATCGCCTCACGTACCAAAGACAAATGCGATGATATCGCGCAAAGCGTAAAAGAAAAAGACAGCTTTAAACAAGCTGCGATCTTGCACACGCATCAAGTCGATGCGATGGACAGCCAAGCGCTGGTGCAACTGATCAAAGAAATAGAAATTCAAATCGTCATTAATGTCGGCTCGGCATTTATCAATATGACGGTATTAGAAGCCTGTATTGAGACAGGTGTTGCTTATATTGACACGGCGATTCATGAAGATCCACGCAAGATATGTGAGACGCCGCCGTGGTACAACAACTATGAATGGCAACGTAAAGAGCGCTGTGCAGACAACAATGTCACTGCCATTTTAGGTGCAGGGTTCGATCCTGGTATGGTCAACGCTTATGCGCGTCTTGGCTATGACATGATGGATGCAGGTTCAGTTACCGATATCGATATCATTGATATCAATGCAGGTAGCCATGGCAAATACTTTGCGACCAACTTTGACCCAGAGATTAACTTCCGTGAGTTCACCGGTACCGTTTACTCTTGGCAAGACAGCAAGTGGCAGTCTAACAAAATGTTTGAAGTCAAACGTACGGATGACTTGCCAGTGGTTGGCGTACAGAATAGTTACCTGAGCGGTCATGATGAAGTTCATTCATTGTCAGCCAACTTAGATGTGCCAAACATTCGCTTTTGGATGGGCTTTGGTGAGCATTACATCAATGTCTTCACCGTCCTACAGAGCTTAGGATTGCTATCTGAGCAGCCAGTGATGACTGCTGAAGGCCAAGAAGTTGTGCCACTTAAAGTAGTCAAAGCAGTACTACCAGACCCAAGCTCGCTTGCACCGAACTATACAGGCAAGACCTGCATTGGTGATAAGGTCAAAGGCAAGATCAACGGTGTTGATAGCGAAGTCTTTATCTATAACGTCTCAGATCACAAAGACGCTTATAACGAAGTTGGTAGCCAAGGTATCTCTTATACCGCAGGCGTACCACCTGTTGCTGCTGCGATCCTAGTCGCGACTGGCGAATGGGATGCTGGCAAGATGGTCAACGTCGAAGAGCTGGATGCCAAGCCATTTATCAATCTGTTAAATGATATTGGTTTGCCAACGCGTATCAAAGATGCCAATGGTGATAGAGCATTAGAGTTTGATATTTAATTAATCGCAATATCTGTTCTAAAAGCCCAACTGACTTTAATTGAGTCAATTGGGCTTTTTTTTGAATCATGATTGAGGTTTCGAGGTGTAATGGACAAAATTCATGCTAAAAAGTAGAAGGTAGTCGCTAATGGACATAATTCATGCTATTTGAGAGACTTTGACCCTAAAAAGTCTTTAATAAACCGCAACTTACGCTGCTCATTTAGACCATGATGACTGTGTAATTGTCGCTTGAGCTCGCTGAATAATCCTTCAAGAGAATTGGTGGTATTTGGTATATCTAAATGCTTATATTCTTGATAAATGAATAACCAATCACTATTGGTTCTGAGGCTACGATAAGCACTTCTAAGGCGCTTATGCGTGTACCACGTTCTACTGTTATCGTCATTGGTACTACGTTCATTGAGATAGGCTTCATGAGTCACATACCAGTGATCTAAGCGCTGTATGAACGCCTCTTTATCAAGCAGTTTTATTTCTAAAGTAAGTCGTCTAAGCTCGATACTTGCACTGTTCTTAGGTCGACGAGTGAGGTAGCGGGTCACTATTTGCACCTGATGAAACTGGCACATCTGGCAAGGGGTGCGGGTGAATAACGTACGCAGTCCTCGTCTACCATCACAGGTGATGCTTTGTATATCAACGCCTAACGATGCTAGATGATCAATTCCTTGTTTGTAGGCACTGTTGGTTTCATGACTGACTATCGCGTAGTAAAGAACGGCTTTAGTGGTATTGTCCATAAAAACCATTAAACCGAACTTACGACCGAAGTAAGTGGTGTCCATGATGATGTTAGCAGTATTCGGTCGCTTAACTTGATAGTCAATACTGACTGTGTCTAAGCGTCTTTGAATGGTTTTAAGACTACAGCTATACTTGTCAGCCAGTTGTTTGTAGGTCTGTTTGCCCTGAGTGTATTCCGTCCAAAGGGTTTGGTTATTGAGTCTTTTGCCACCTAAAAACTGCCGTCTGCAAGCTAGACATTGATACTGTTGTTTGCCTAGCTTGCGTCCGTTCTTTTTAGTGTGTTTATCACGACAAAAAGGGCAGTTTTTTGATTCATGGCTTTGATTCCTTGCAAATATAGACAGTATATAGCGTTAGACCCTACGCCAGCATGAATAATGTCCATTACACC
>NZ_AYYA01000005.1:0-8604 GCF_000511065.1 Psychrobacter sp. TB67 | reverse complement strand
ATCAGTCAAAAAAAAGACTTTAGAACATCCAAAAGCCTGTCCGATCAAAAGAGCGATATATCAGAATAAGCTTGAGCACTTTAAGCAGCAAGGCTACCCCATTGTATATATGGACGAAAGCGGCTTTGAGCACGAGACCATTCGCTCTCATGGCTATGCACCGATTGGTGAGCCTTGTATCGATAGCTACAACTGGCAAGGTAAAAGGCGAACCAACGTTATCGGTGCTCTATATGAAAAGATGCTGTTTGCCCTAGATTACTTTAAGCACAACATCAACAGCATCGTCTTCTATCACTGGTGCAAACACAAGCTAATCCCAAGTCTTAAAACCAAATGCGTGATTGTGATGGATAATGCCAGATTTCATAAGAGTAAGCGTATTCAAAAGCTACTGAATAGGCATGGTCATCGTATTCTATGGCTGCCGCCGTACAGCCCTGATTTGAACCCTATTGAGAAGAAATGGGCTCAGGTGAAGTTTCTACGCCAAGGCTGGATGGAAAACGACTTATCCAAATTGTTTTATGATGTTTGTCCTAACCATAACAATTTTATTTTGAGCTGACTATAGTGTACAACTCTATTTTTATGCGTTGCTGATGTTGCAATTATAAGAAATAAAAAGAATATATCTTGCAAACAAAAATTAGGTCTTTATATTTCCGCGGTATTTAACATTCATATTCTGTCTCTATATAACGATCACAATAGCGACAAAGCCATCATTAAATAACTTAAACAATGGCTTGTGCCATTTTTTTTATTATTTTATTTTTCCCATAAAAAAACCCCGCTAATAGCGAGGTTTTAAAATATATTACTGACTAATAAGTCTTAGGTATCTCTTATCATCGTCAAAATGGTTATATATACCTATTAATAAATCAATAACCCTAGAACATACGTTTTATACAGTCTTTTATTAAATCAAAGCCTAAAGTGTAAAGTAAACTGTAAATAATATCAATTTTATAGCTCTAAACTTTACACTTTTCTTAATTTATCAATTAATTTAGCTAGCCCATTTTTCGTCATTAATAGCCAAGTGCTGTAGTAAATCAAAAACCTGAGTCACCTTGTTCTCGAAGATTTCTTTATCGTAGGAATCAGGAAGGTCTTCATCTAGAACCTCTTCAATGAACGAACGAACCTTTGCTTTAGTATGAGAGTCTCTCCACCAGTCCTGCACTAATACTTTGGGTGATGCATCTATTAGAGACTTAATAAGGTCTTTAGCCGCAAGCTTAACTGCCTGCTCCTCTTTCTTCGTCAGTTTATCTTTAGCCAACAAATCAAATATTTCCAACTCATCTTCTGTCAAGCCTTCACGGACATGCCGATGATCTTCCTCTTTTAAGTCTTGAGCAAACTTTTGCAACTCTTCAAAGAACTCTTCCGTTTGTGTTGCTCCAGCATTATATCGGTCAATTATATTACGATAACGCTCTGCAAAATTTACTCGTCCTTGATTGGTTTTAAGCATCTGTTTGATTTTTTTCTCAATAAACTTCTTCATGTCTGCTATGGCGATATGTTTATGTTCAGTTTGCTTAAATTCGGCTCTCAACTGCTCGAAATCTACATTAGCGAGATTCCAACTAGCGCTTTTAGTGATTTGGTACTCGCTTACTGGTTCTGCTACTGAGCTAGTATTGTTACCATCTACTACAACACTACGATCTAGTAAGCTTGAAACCTGAACGGCTTGCTCATCCAAATCATCTTGATCAATCTTATTGGCAATAAACGTGTGTAAGAACTGCATAACACTGACAATAGGTCTTGGTTGACTAAGAATCGTAGGCTTAGCCGCTTCATACAGACCAGCAACTACATTGAAATGCACATTGTACGTTTTACGTATGAGATCTTGCGATAGCATAATATCCGCATAATCAGCAAACAAAGCGTTTTGCTTGAAAACTTCTTGAGCTTCAATGATTTTCGTCAAATCTACTTCATGAGACAGACAGAATGTAAGTGTTTCCACTATCGCTTCATCTAATAGGTTAATTAATACTGACTTGTCTTGTACAGGGTCTGTTCCATCTCCTGAATCCGTGCCTTGACCATAATCTTTTAGCGCAGACTTAAGGTTTCTGAATACATTGTAGTAATCAATAATCTCACCATTAGTTTTTTCTACCAATTGCCCGCTATCATTTCTAGTCTTAAAAGAGGTTACACGGTTCGCTCTTGCGATGGTTTGCATCAGCGTATGACCCTTCATAGGCTTATCAATGTACAGCGTTGAGACAGTGGGAGCATCAAAGCCTGTTAGCCACATAGCACACACAAAAACCAATTGTAATGGATGCTCAGCGTCCTTAAAGTCATCTTCTATATCTCGACTATTGGGTTGCTGCTGCGTCAGTCTATTGATATGCTTTTGGATTTCCAGTCCCTGCTTTTCAAACCGCTCTTTTTCAGAGGCAGGACTGCTTATAACGACTGCCATTTCGATACTTTGCATATACTTAAGACGATTTTTAAGACGGACTCTTTCCAAATCGTTTTGAGTTTGATTGATTCGGCCTTGTAGCTTACGTTGCTCTTTTTTCCATAACTCCGTCACCTTGTCATACATGCGAACCGTAGTGAACTGATCAACAGATATCACCATGCCTTTACCACGATACCCACGTCGAGGGAAATGGTAAACGATGTCGGCTGCTATAGTATCCAAGCGGTCATCACGCTTGATGACCTCAAGCTCTTTTGAAAAGTTGTTTTCTAATTTCTCTCGCTGTGCATCAGACAGATCTTCGTCTTCTAAGATCTCCGCTAACTCTTCATTCAATGCCTCATTCTGTAATAGCACCTCTGGAACACGTTTTTCGTAAAACAAAGGTAATGTTGCATGGTCTTCAATAGCTTGCTGAAAGGTATATTCGGACACATACTCACCAAACCACTGCTTAGTCTTTTTTTGCTTGAGAATTGGTGTGCCTGTAAAGGCTAGGAAATGTGCACCTTTAAGTCCTGAGCGCATGTTGTCAGCGAGCGTATCGTATTGGGTACGATGCGCTTCATCTACGATAACGATGACTTCTCTTTCATCCTTATCATAGAGTAATGGGTACTTCTCACCCTTCTCATAACGGAACTTCTGAATGAGTGTAAAAACGATTTTCAGATTCTGACCTAGCATTTCACGCATCTGATGACTATTCTTCGGTTTGGCAATCTCCGTTTCTTTTACCGCCTCCGTCGCCAAGAAGTTTTTGGATATCTGCTTGTCTAAATCATCTCTGTCAGTGATGACGACAAAACTAAAGTTGCCTGCACATTTACGAAATACTTTACGGATAAAGAACACCATAGCAAAGCTCTTACCTGAACCTTGCGTATGCCAAAATACGCCCAAACGCCCCTGCAATTGATCTCTAATTAGGAAGTTCTCAAAAGCATGCTTAACGCCTAAGAACTGATGGTTCTGGGCGACAATTTTTACTTTTTCGTTTTGGTATAGAATAAAGTTTTCGATGTAGTCTAATAGCCGTTCAGGCCTAAACAGCCCTGCAAGCAAGTACTCGATGCTATTACCATGAGTTTCAATCTGCTGCTTATCTACTTTTTCTTTCTCGTTATCCACCCTTAGCCAAGGATAGAAGTTTTCCCAATCTGCGGTAAAGCTCCCTATCTTAGTATCTGAGGCATTAGATAGGATGCAAAAGGCATTATATAAAAATAGCTGTGGGATATCGTTTTTGTAGTTGGTCAAGTTATCCGTCAAAGCGTTTTGTAGCTTGACGTTAGAGTTTTTTAGCTCAAAGAAAACAATCGGCAAGCCGTTGATATAGAGCAATATATCAGGACGACGGTACTTTCTGATGGGTTCAAGACCAGTCGTCTTAATGGTTAGCTGTGTTACTAATAAAAACTCATTATTAGTAGGGGTATCGAAGTCTATGAGACGTAAAGGTATATTTTCGCGCTTAACACCATTAGCATCTTCATAAGTGACGTTAATTCCATCACGAATATAGCTATATATCTGCTTGTTGGCTTTCAGAGTAGACATCGATACACGCCGACTCATGATGTCCTTCACTGCTGATAGAATGGTGGCCTCAGGCACGTTAGGGTTCAGCTGCATGCATTTAGCAACTAAGCGCTCTTTGAATACGACGTCACGCTTATCTGTACGCTTTGAGCCATCGTTGAGATCTTCAGGGTCGATAGTAGTGCAATCGATATGCTGATAGGAATAGCGCTGCTGCAAAAACTTAATACAGGCTTTTTCAATTTTATCTTCACTGATGAAATTATATGTCACTTTTGCCATACTTCTAGTCCTATGAATATTTTTTATTTTTCTTCAGCTTCATCACTTGTTTGCATAGATGGTGGGTATTGAATATCTAGATCATCAACAGATAGCTCACCCGATACTAAACGCGGTAATAAAGCAGCTTTCATTCCCTCGAGTAATTTGATTTGCTGTAAGAAAATAAATATCTGGTCTATTCTTGGCATGCATATTTCATTGAAACTTTCTAGAATATCTCTAGGAGGTAGGCGCAACTCAGTTTTCTTCAAGAAATCCCAATCTGCTCTAGGCATTTTAGTACCTTTTGATGATACGTTGGCTAAGTCTATAAAAGCATCGCTAAATATAGTAAAAAGCAAATAAATTAAGTGAATATTGTCTTTAGGTCTGATTACCAAAATATCAGTTGAACAAACACCATCAAAATTTGCTATACAAACTTTATGCAGATAAGGCCTTATTTTCCCAAATAATATATCAAACTTCTGAAAAGCCAGTTTATTACTGCTAACAGAATCAGTGGTTGACGATTTATATAGGCTTATACTTTTTCTACTTAGATGTTCTAACCCAAGATATGTCTGTTTGCTATCTAAATCTTCTAACTTTACTGACTTTCTAATCTCCTTACATAGATCTTCAACTGTAACTAAATCCCAACTACTAGGTAATTCTGGTTTAAGCTCAATCATTTTCCGTTTAGGCGAACGGACAAACCATTCTTTGTACAACTCTTCAATAGTTCTTTCTAAAATCCCTATGCGTAGTTTGTTAGCTTCTATCAAATTATCATATGTATGTAAAATAGCTGCTATTTTCTCCTGAATCCGTAAATCAGGAGCAATGATAGGTAAATTCCCAATCATTTCTAGGCTCAAAAAACCTTGAGCAGAACCACTCTTCATTATATCTACAGTAGACTGGAATATATGAGAACTCATGTATAAGTATAAATATTTAGGTAATATTTTTTTCTTAGACCTTAGAATAGCTACGCTACTTGAAATTCCAAACCTATCTTCCGGCTTAACTAAGTATGGTGTTCCGATAGTTCCAATAATACCAAACACAATGTCTTGGCTTATAGGGTTTAGCAGTGACTTCTTATCTATAAAATATCTTTCATAATCTGACTCAGATATATAATCAACGTTAGTTAAATCCAAACCATCAGGCTTAAAGTTTTTGGAGGTAAAGTACGGTACACCTGAATCTTGCCTCTCTATTGAAGTATGGATGCCATCTCCGATTACACAAAGCTCTCTCAACTTTTGGAAATTAATTCCCATAACCTTTCACCTCTAAGATTTTACTTATATTCTCATTAAGAACACTTTCCAACTGTTGAGCTTGCTTATTTAAAGACATAAACTCTTCATTCATTTCATGAATATAGTCAATAAAATCTTCTTCAGTACGACCGTCTTCTTCGATCACCACACCAACATAACGCCCTGTATTAAGTGAATAACCCTGCTCCTCAATATCTTTAAGATTAGCAAGCTTACATAGTCCCGTTATATCTTCATAGCGAGCTTCAGGAAAACGTTGTTGTAACCAATCTATATGATTGAAATAATATTCAGCACGTTTTCTATCATTACGTATAATTGCTAGTAAATCTTTTATAGCCTTTATTTCAGCAGTTATAGCTGTTAGTGCTCTCAAATCAGTGTCTTTTTCTTTGATCAGCTTTTTGTCATTAGTTTCCTTTGCATCAGCAAGCCCTTTACGGGCTTGAGCGACCTGCTCTTTATTGTCTTTTTCCTTTTCCCTGATACCTTTATCTAGTTGCTTATTATTATCTTGCAGTGCTTTGAAGAAAGGCTTGAACTCCTGTAAAAGGCTTATCTGGTCAGTATTTAGGTCATCAATATCTTCATTTGCGATCTGACTTATATCCTGAGCCTCCAAATAGGCTTGATACTTACTTTGCAAAGGGGAAAGTGCATGCCAATTGTCATTTAGCGTATTAACAATTGTTTTCAGTGCTTTATCACCCGCTACCACTGCTTTGAGCTGCTCAATAGCAGGTTCGATGTCAGATACCGTTTCTGTCAGTATCTGCATACCAAGACCGAAGTAGCTGTCTATTAAACTGACATACTCGCGACGACGACCTTTATGTAACTTACCAATCATCGCAATATTTTGGATTTGCTCATCAGTAAAGTCACGATGAGTTCGATCAATTTGTCTAAATATATTACGCGCATCAATAAACAATATATTGTCATCGGTTTTGTTTTTATCAAAAAACCATAGCGTTGCTGGTAGGGTCACGGTATAGAACATATTTGATGGTAGCGTCAGCATGCCATATATAATATTATCCTCGATGATCTGCTTACGAATATCCTCTTCTGCATTGCGAGCATCAGAGGCAGAGTTTGGCATCACTAGCGCAGCACGACCACTATTTCGTGCCTCAGCTTCTGCTTGGTTTTTTAGAGATGTGGCAAATAAACTGATCCAAAGGTAGTTCGCATTCGTTACTGTTTCATCTTTACCATCTGTTTTTTTATTCTTAGTCTTTTTTCGAGGTAAGCCATAAGTATTAAAACGCTTATCGTCTTCAACAGTAGCAACCGATACGTCATCGACGTTAAACGGTGGATTCGCCATGATAAAATCAAAGTTCTCATAACTATCGAAAGGGTCTTCTGAATAGCTGTTGGCCTGTCTAATCTCTCCTCTAAGGCCATTGACGAATAAGTTCATCTTAGCGAGCTTGACCGTATCACGGGTCTTCTCTTGACCATATACGCTCAAATCTATCGTACTGTCTTTTTCTTCTAGCTCGCCATGCGCTTTAAGCTGCTCATTACGATCCTCAACGAAATGTAGTGACTGAACGAACATACCGCCTGAGCCGCAAGCAGGGTCATATACCGTCCCATGATAGGGCTCGATGACCTCTACCATCAGTTTAACAACAGAGGTAGGCGTAAAGAATTCACCACCTTTCTGACCTTCTGAGAGCGCAAACTTCCCCAAGAAATACTCGTAAATGCGTCCAAAGACATCACCACTGGCATCAGTTGGGATATTAGAAAAGCTTCTTAAAAGACCTTTTAAAGCTTTCTTGCCTTCTTCTAAGCGACTAAACGCGGCATACTCATCTTTAGGTAGTACATCGACGAACTTATCATCCTTTTTGAAGTCCTCTATAGACTGCATAGCATTTGAAATTTCAGTTGACAAATCTGCTGACTCTGGTAGCTCTAACAGGTACTTGTAGCGTGCTTTAGGTGGCAAATAGAAGCCGCAGTGCTTTAGGGAGTTTCCTAAAAACTGTGTAACTGCTTATAATCCCATAACAGGAGAATAAGCAATGACCAAGCAAACTGACATTAAGAAACTGGCCGAGCAGATGGCTAGTAGTATGAACAGCTTCGATGACATCAAAGACTTCCAAAAGCAGCTCATGCAATCGTTTATTGATACCGCCCTAGAAGCTGAGATGGAAGACCATCTTGGCTACCCTAAGCATGAGAAAGCAGATAAGCCAAATAAACGCAATGGGCATACTAAAAAGACCGTCCGCAGTGACACAGGCGATCTTGAGATATCCACCCCAAGAGACCGTGATGGCGACTTTGAACCTGCTTTAGTACGTAAGCATCAAACCCGTATTAGCGGCCTTGATGACAAGATCATATTCCTTTACGCCAAGGGTCAAACCACCACTGAGATTGTAGAGAGTATCAAAGAGCTCTACGATGTCGACATCTCAAGCACCCTGGTTTCAAGAGTCACTGACAACATCTTAGAGGACATCACCGCTTGGCAGAACCGGCCGTTAAGCAGTGTCTATCCTATCGTCTATCTAGACTGTATTGTCGTGAAGATACGTCAAGATAAACAGATTATCAACAAGGCTATCTATCTGGCACTAGGTGTGGGACTTAATGGTAAAAAAGAGCTGCTTGGTATGTGGCTATCAGAGAATGAGGGCGCTAAGTTCTGGCTGGGTGTACTCACTGAACTACAAAACCGCGGGGTGCAAGATATCCTCATTGCCTGTGTCGATGGTTTAAAGGGCTTCCCTGATGCCATCAATACCGTTTATCCCAACGCTCAGGTTCAGCTGTGTATCGTACACATGGTGCGCTATTCGATGAAGTTTGTACCTTGGACAAATAAAAAGGCAGTAGCGGCTGATCTAAAGGCTATCTACGGCGCTGATACGCTTGAGATAGCAGAGGCTAACCTTGAACACTTTGATGAGGTATGGGGCACTGAGTACCCGCATGTGGTTAAGTCTTGGCGCAATAACTGGGAGGGCTTAACGGTGTTCTTTAATTACCCTAAAGACATCAGAAAAG